>VBCL01000047.1:4092-10599 GCA_005888865.1 Betaproteobacteria bacterium
GACGCCGCGACCGCGCAGAAGATTATCGCTTCGGCCTTCGATGCGGGCGTCAACTTCATCGACACCGCGGACGTATACGCCAACGGCCCGTCGGAAACGATCGTCGGCCCCGCGATCGCCGCGAATCGACGGCGCTGGATCCTCGCCACCAAGGTCGGCAACGTCATGACCTCCATGCCCCAGGATGGCGGCCTTTCGCGTCGCTGGATCGTGCAGGCGTGCGAGGACAGCCTGAAACGGCTGGCGACGGACTACATCGACATCTACTACCTGCACAAGGACGATACCGAGACACCGCTCGAGGAGACGATCGAGGCCATCGGCGACCTGATCCGTGCCGGCAAGATCCGCTACTTCGGCGTCTCCAACTATCGAGGCTGGCGCATCGCCGAGGTGGTGGGCCTGTGCGCCGAGCTCAACGTGCCGCGGCCCGTCGTGTGCCAGCCCTACTACAACGCGTTTAACCGCATGCCCGAAGTCGAGATCCTGCCCGCGTGCGATTACTACGGCCTGGGCGTGGTCCCGTACAGCCCGCTTGCGCGGGGCGTGCTCACCGGCAAGTACGCACCGGACGCGGAGCCGCCCTCGGACTCGCGCGTCGGCCGGAAAGATCGAAGGATCATGGAGACCGAGTTTCGCGCCGAGTCGCTCGCCATGGCGCAGACGATCAAGGTACACGCGGAGAAGAAGGGGCTGACCGCGACGCAGTTCGCGCTCGCCTGGGTGCTCAACAACGCAATAGTCAGCTCGGTGATCGGCGGGCCGCGCACTTTCGAGCAGTGGACCGATTACCTGTCGGTGTTGGGAAAGACCCTCGATGCGGACGACGAAGCGCTGATCGATTCGCTGGTATCGCCGGGACATCCGTCGAAGCCGGGATACAATGATCCGCAGTACCCGTTCTATGGGCGGATCGTGGATTAGAGACGCGGGGCGAACCTTCTGCGTGCAGACTCTCTGCGGGGACATGACGGCCTCCGACCCGCTGCGGCCATAGGCCGCTCGCGTAAGGAGACATTGCCGCGCTTACTCGATCACGTCGTCCGCGCGCAGCAGCAGCGACTGCGGGATCGTGAGTCCGAGCGCTCTCGCGGTCTTGAGGTTGATCACGAGCTCGAACTTGGTGGGCTGTTCGATTGGCAGATCACCGGGTTTTGCGCCCTTGAGAATCTTGTCCACGTAGCCGGCGGCGCGCCGAAATAGCACCGCGAGATCCACCCCGTAGGACAAGAGGGCGCCAGGTTCGCTGGCAAGGCCCTTGGTGTCGAATATCAACGGCACTCTTGTCTTCGTTGTGAAGTTCACGATCTCATTCCGATAGGCTGCATATATCGGCGAGAGCACAATAAGAGCGTCAGGTGGCTTCTTGGCAGCGGCCGTCAGGGCGCCCGCAAGATCGTCTGGACCTCCCGCTGCTA
Source organism: Betaproteobacteria bacterium (assembly GCA_005888865.1). GTDB lineage: Bacteria > Pseudomonadota > Gammaproteobacteria > Burkholderiales > Casimicrobiaceae > PALSA-1003. Next base: position 5,511 of record VBCL01000047.1, read on the forward strand.
TTGATTGAATTTCCATTTCCAGCTTGGGTGCCGCGGCTTGTATCGCGGTAAGTCTAAGGGTCATGCCGCGATTGTTCGGATCCCAGATCATGGCAACTCGCCTAGCTTTCGGTAGTGCCTCCTTCAAAAGTTCCAGGTTCTTTTGGTCTGAACCAGGGGCAAGGAGGGACAATCCCGTGGTATTGCCCCCGGGGTGTGCAAGACTCGTGACTAATCCAGCGCCTACTGGATCAGCAGAGACCGCAATAACTATGGGGATGGTACTGGTTGCCTTTTGAGCGGCTTGAGTGGGTGGCGTGTCCACGGTGACGATGACATCCACGTTGCGACGGACCAACTCGGCCGCTAGCTCGCCCAGACGACTTAATTGCCCATCCCCAAATTGATACTCGATGCTGATGGTCTTCCCCTCGATCCAACCGAGGTCGCGGAGGCCTTGCCGGAATGAATCTAGTAGAGGGGAGAGCGATTCGGCAGAGGTGCGCGCTAGAAGACCTATTCGAGGGACCTTTCCCGACTGCTGCGCGAGCAAGGTGAACGGCGCGCCGAGTAGGCCCCCCGCAATACCACCGATGAACGTTCGCCGATCCACCACTCAATCATCTCGTTGATGTATGTCAGACGGACGATACTACGCCTCACCAAGGTCAACGACTGTATCACCGCTCGTTGCCTGCCATTGCCGGTGAGCGGCTGCTTTGGGGGACGAGGAGCTATGACTGGTTGTGGCCCGTAAACCGACCCCCAACTCATTGACCGACGATAGAGGATGCGAAGGGAGTGCTGTCGGCAGAGCACTACGATCGTGGAGTCCTACTCGTTCGCCACCCCGTGCGGCACGTGTCCCGACGCCACGTGCTTCGCCGCGGACTCGACATGGGTGCGCTGATCGTCGAAGAAGAAGTCGGCACCGAACGCGCGCAGGAACTCCCCCTTGTCGAGGCCACCGAGGAACAGCGCTTCGTCGATGCGGATGTTCCAGGCGCGCAGCGTCCTGATCACCCGCTCGTGCGCCGGCGCACCGCGCGCAGTGACCAGCGCCGTACGGATTGGGCTCTTGTCCTCGGGGTAGTCCGACTGGATCTGGTGCAGCGCGGCCAGGAAATTCTTGAACGGCCCGCCGGGAAGGGGGTCGCGGGCAGCGTCCGTTTCACTCTTGGCGAAGGCATCGAGCCCGCCCGAGCGATAGACGCGCTCGGCCTCGTCGGAGAAGATCACTGCGTCGCCGTCGAAGGCGATGCGCAGCTCGTCGGTCTCGTTCTTGTACACGCTGGGAAAAATCGTCGCTGCAGCCGAGCCCTCATCGAGGGCGCGTCTCACGTCCTCGGTGTCGGCGGACAGAAACAGGTGCGATCCGAACGCCGGCACGTAGCGCGAGGTCGGCTCGCCCTTGGTGAACGCCGCCCGGCTGATGTCGAGCCCGTAGTGCTTGATCGCGTTGAATACGCGCAGGCCCGTATCGGCCGAATTGCGCGATAAGAGGATGACCTCCACGTACTGCTTTTCCGGGCGGTTCAGACGCAGCAGCTTCTTCACCAGCGTGAACGCCGGTCCCGGCGCGAGCAGCTCGTCCTCATGCGCGATCTGATAGCGCTGATAGGCGTCCACACCCTGCTCGGTGAAGATGCGATGGCTCTCGGAGAGATCGAACAGCGCGCGCGAAGAGATCGCGACGACCAGCTTGTCGGCGAGCGTGGCCTTTGGCATCTCAGCATCCTAGCGCCGCCCCGGCGCGCTGGCTAGGAGCTTGGTGGACTTGCTCGCGTATGCGGCGGAGCGGACTCCTACGGCGGCGCGCAGAAAACAACGCCCTCTTCGAGCCAGCCTGCAGCGCGCATGCGCTCGGCTTCGGTCGGATCTACGACATAGCGGTGGCGCAGCTCGGTCACGACCGTTCCCGCCCAGTAGAAGCGAATGACCGGAATCATGTTCGGTGCGCACGCGCCTGCGGCAGGTGGCTGGGTGCGAAAAGCGAACCCTTCGTATTGCCAGAAGCGGTTGGTCTTGAGGATCGCGCACTCGTTCGGATCCGAGGTGAAGAAATGCGAGTTTGGACCGATATTGCCGGTTCCGGTGAAGCGACATACCGGCAGCGTTCCTGGCGCCGCGTTGTCCAGCGACCAGGCGCGGAAATGGAAGCCTGTGCGCACCCAGGCGCCGACCCCGCCCGCGTCGATGAACGCCTTTTCCGCGGCGGACGCGGTCAGGAAGTAGTGATTGGCGGGCGGATAGTAAAACTCGACGACGTCGGCGTCGGCCCCGGATTCGGAGAACGTGGTCCCGGTCCCGTTGATCGAGATTATGGCCAGGTTGGCGAGTTGCGGCGCATCGACGTTGAGATTCGCCGGCCGGTTGCCGAGCGCCGCCGGTTGAAAGTAAAACGTCAGGGTGCAGGACCCGCCTGGCGGAATCGGTACGCCGATGCCGCAGGTCCCGTCGACGCTGTAGTCGTACGCAGCCGGGCCATTGATGACGAAACGACTCGGGACGAGCCTGGCGGGGCCGTTGTTGACGAGTGTGAGCGTGACCGGGCCAGACTGCGTGCCTACGGCCTGCGCGCCGAAATTGAGTGGGGACGGCACGAAAGTGAGCGACGCGGTGCCGGCCTGGGCGTCGATGCCGCGGCCGTAGAACACCAGCAACGGATCAGAGTCGCCCGTGGTGTTTCGGAGCCAGAGACCACCGGAGGTCTGTCCGGGAACGGTCGGCGCGAAACCCACAGTGACCGAGCACTTCGCACCAGGCGGCAGCGTGACGCCCGTCGCGCAGTTCGTGGTCACGTTCCAGCCCGGGCCCGTGGCGGGATCGACGGAGACGTCGGTGAAGGACCACGACTGGTTGCCGCAATTGCTGACGGTGACGGTGGCGGTGGAAAGCGTGCCGTCCATGCGGTTGCCGAAGAGCAGCGCGTCGTCGGTCGCGCAGAAGCGGCCCTGCGCCGCGGCGCACGACGCGATGGCAAAGCACACGAGGGCCAGCAGAATTCGCGTGGTGCTGTCCCCTTCGTGCGCGGCGACTAGGCCGCCGGTTCCAAGCTCGGCGAAGACCGCGCGGACCTGCTCGACCGCCCAATCGATCTCGGCCTTTTCGATCATGAGCGGCGGCGCGAACCGTACGACCGTGCCGTGCGTGTCCTTCGAAAGCAGGCCTCGCGTGAGCAGCCGGTCGACGACCGCGCGTGCATCAGTGCGTCGCGCGTCGACTTCGAGGCCGATGAAAAGGCCCTTCCCACGGACCTCGCGGATGAGCGGGCTCTTGACCGTCTGCAATTGCGCGAGCAGATACGCACCTGACTCCGCCGAGCGCTCGATCAGTCGCTCCTCGAACAGAACCTCGAGCGCCTCGAGCGCGACGGCCGCGGCGAGCGGATTGCCGCCGAATGTGCTGCCGTGGTCACCGGGACGGAAGACCTGCATCACCTCGGTGGTCGAGACGAATGCCGAAACCGGCAGCATGCCGCCTCCGAGTGCCTTGCCGAGCATCACGCCGTCGGGGCGCACACCTTCGTGCTCGGAGGCGAGGAATTTTCCGGTGCGGCCCATACCCGTCTGGATCTCGTCGACAAGCAGCAGCACGCGATGCTTGCGGCAGATCCGCGCGACTTCAGCGAGATAGCCTTCGGGCGGCACGATGATTCCGCCCTCGCCCTGGATCGGCTCGACCAGGAACGCAGCGGTGTGCGGCGTGATCGCTGCCTCGAGCGCCGCGCTCTCTCCGAACGGAATCGACTTGAATCCCGGCGCGAACGGCCCGAAGCCGTCGCCGTACTGCGGGTCCGAGGAAAACCCGACGATGGTGATCGAGCGGCCGTGGAAGTTGTTCTCGCAAACGATGATCTCGGCGCGCCCGTCGGGAATGCCCTTGACGCGATAGCCCCATTTGCGCGCCGCCTTGAGCGCAGTCTCCACTGCCTCGAGCCCGGTGTTGACCGGCAGCGCGCGATCGAGCCCTGTCAGCTCCGTCAGCCGCTTCAGAAACGCCGGCAGCTTGTCGGTATGGACCGCGCGCGAGGTGACGGACAGCCGCTGCGCCTGCGCGATCAGCGCCTGCACGATGCGCGGATGCGCGTGGCCGTGGCTCACGGCGGAGTATGCGGAGAGCATGTCGAGATAGCGCCGCCCATTCTCGTCCCAGAGCCAGACGCCTTCGCCGTGCGCCATGACGACCGGAAGCGGCTCGTAATTGCGCGCGCCGTAGCGGTGCTCGGTCTCGATGAGCGACGACGGCGCTACACCGAGGCCCACAGGGTCGATGATTGCGTTGGTGCTCTTGGCGGATCGGATGGGTGGTTTCATGTTATTGCTCCTTCGACTCGAGATTTGGCTCGGTCGTTCCGATGGATTCAGGCGACGGCTCCTCCTGGGGCGCCCCGGAAAAAATATGCGACCTGCGGATTGCGAAACGACTGCGCTGCGTTTGTGCGAACCGACTCGGCGACGGGGGCGCGTGAATCAGGAAGAAGGGAGGAGACGACTTCGCCACGACATGCGCGGCAGTTTACGCCGACTCCGCCCAAGAAGCCTGCTGCAGTGCAAAATAGCCCTGGTTATGACAGGGCGAAGAAGGCTTTCGCGGATCGGCGCGCGCGCCGTGGTGTACAGCTTCGCTACACGCCCCACTTCGCAAGGATCTTGTCGATCGTCCCGTCAGCGCGCAGCTTGGCGAGCGACGCATTGATCTTGTTAAGCAACTCGGTATCGCTCTTGCGCACGGCGATGCCGACGCTGCCGGTCAGTTTCGGTTCGTACGTTGGCACGAGCCTCGCCCACAGACCGGCGTCGTGCGCGAGCTGGTATCGGACGATGCGAGCGTCGCCCATGCCGGCCTTGATGTGGCCCAGGCTGACCTCGCGCACGACCTCGGCCAGCGAATCGTAGACCTTGACCTCGGCGGGCTCGAGGTTTTTTTTCAGGAACTCGACGTAGATGGTGCCGGCCTGCGCGCCGACGACCTGGCCTTTGAGCTCGGCGAGCGAGCGATAGGCGGTCTTGTCGTTGATGTTGACGACCAGCCCTTCGGGGTACGAAAACACCGGATCGCTGAAATCGATCACTTCCCCGCGCGGCGCTGTGATGAGCATCGGCACGGC
>VBCL01000047.1:10612-21443 GCA_005888865.1 Betaproteobacteria bacterium
AATCAGCGCCAGAAACGGCATCGGCTGTATACCGATCCGGAAGCCCGCGTCGTTGGCAACGGCGTCCAGCAGATCGATCATCACCCCCTGGATGGTGTGCGTCCGGGTGTCGAGAAACGTGAACGGATTTCCGGTCCGCGTTGCGCCGACGCTGTAGGTCGGCACTTGCGCGGCACTCGAGTCCATCAACGCGATGGCGAGCGCGAATACGCCGCCGAGCCTTCGAACGAAACGGTAGCCTCGCATCGGTGTCCCTCGTGATCGCGAGAAGCGATGTTACCCGGCGTGGCCGTCGGCAGGAAGCGGGATCCGCATCATCGCGCCTTCGAGGCGAGACGCGCGAGCAGCTTGTCGTGGATGCCGCCGAATCCGCCGTTGCTCATGACCAGGATATGGTCGCCTGGCTTTGCCGAGGTGACGATCGCGTCAAGCAGCGCCGCGAGATCGGTGCTCGTGTACGCCCGCTCGCCCAGTGACTTCAGTACGACACCGGGGTCCCACGCCAGATTTCCCGCATAGCAGAACACCAGATTGGCTTCCGCGAGACTCGGCACCAGCGCGGCCTTCATCGTTCCGAGCTTCATCGTGTTCGAGCGTGGCTCGAGCACCGCAAGAATGCGCGCTTCGCCCACCTGCCGGCGCAACGCTTCCAACGTCACCGCGATCGCGGTGGGATGGTGCGCGAAATCGTCATAAATGGTGATGCCGCCGACCGTCCCGCGAAGCTCCATCCGTCGTTTGACGCCACGGAACGTCGCAAGCGCGGCAAGGCTCTCCCGCACCGGGACGCTCACGTGGCGCGCGGCCGCAACCGCGGCGAGCGCATTGAGCCGGTTGTGCGCACCGACCAGGGCAAAGGGGTTCAGCGCGCCTTGAGGCGCGCCGCCGAGCTTGATCGTGCCGTCGGCGGCGATCGTCCAGTCCGCGCCGGTGTCGGGAACCGCGGCGGCGCGAAAGCGCTCGACCTCGCTCCAGCAGCCGCGCGCGAGCACGCGTTGCAGATTTTCGTCGCCACCATTGACGATGATGCGGCCACGGCGCGGGACCGTGCGCACCATGTGGTGGAACTCCCTCTCGATCGCGGCAAGGTCGGGGAAGATGTCGGCGTGATCGTATTCGAGGTTGTTGAGGACAACGGTGCGTGGACGATAGTGGACGAACTTCGAGCGCTTGTCGGAGAACGCAGTGTCGTATTCGTCGGCCTCGATCACGAAGAACGGACCGGCGGTCAGGCGCGCGGACACGGCGAAATCCATCGCCACCCCGCCAATCAGGAAGCCCGGATCGAGCCCCGCGCGATCGAGGATCCACGCGAGCAGCGCCGTGGTCGTGGGTTTGCCGTGCGTGCCCGCGACCGCGAGCACCCATTTGTCGCGCAGCACCGTCTCGGCAAGCCACTGCGGTCCGGACGTGTAGGCGCGGCCGCTGTCGAGGATCGCTTCGAGCAGCGGATTACCGCGCGAAATGGCATTGCCGACGACGAATACGTTGGCACCTTTGGCCGCCCCTTCGAGCTGCGCCGCATCGTAGCCCTCGGTCAGGGCGATGCCGAGGGAGACGAGCTGTGTGCTCATCGGTGGATAGACGTTGGCGTCGCAGCCGGTCACCGTATGTCCTGCGGTGCGGGCGATGGCCGCGATGCCGCCCATGAACGTGCCGCAGATGCCGAGGACGTGCAGATGCATGGCGTAGCCTTCAGCGCGTCTTGAGCGCGACCGCGCGCTCGTAGGCGGCTTCGAGCGCGCGTGCGTAGCGATCGAGATCGGCGAGCCCGGACCGCGGGAGCTTCGCCGCGATGGCCGAAGCAATGCTCGCCCGCCACGCGCGATCCTGCGCGAGGCGACAGGCGATCGCGACGTATTCGTCGTCGGTGCCCGCCACCGTATCGGTGACGCCGAGATGCGCGAGCAGGCTGTAGGTCATGCGTTCCGCGGCGCGCTCGCCCACACGGGTGACGACCGGAACGGCCATGTCGAGCGCCGCAGCCGTCGTGTCACCGCCGGTGTAGGGGAGCGTGTCGAGCACCACATCGACCAGCCGATAGCGGGCGCGGTCGGTCGCCTCGTTCATCGTCCACGGAATGAACACGACCCGCGAGCGGTCGATGCCGAAGCTCGTCAGGCGCCGCACGAACAGCGCCTGGCCCGATTCCCTGCGCGGCGAAAATGCCAGCACGCTGCCGGGCACGCGATCGAGAATCGCGCGCCAGAGCGTGAGGCAGCGCGGGGAGAGCTTGAGCAGACTCACGAAGGTGCCGAAGACCACCGCGTCGGCGGACAGCTCGAGCGCCTCGCGCGTGGCGGGTGGCGTCTCCGCGGGCGCAACGCGGCGGACGGGAAGCACGCAGCCGTCGAGGACGAGCGGCGCCTCGATCTGATACTCGGCTGCATCGGCCAGGTCAGCATGGGCGTCCGTCACCTTGAAGTCGATCTGTTGCAAGCCGACGGCACCATGCGAGCCGAGGTGGCTGACGATCACCGGCGCCGGCTTGTAGAGCAGGATCCCCGGCCGCGAAGATGCGGAATGTCCCATCAGGTCGACCAGGAGATCGAGCTTGTCGTCGGCGATCGCGCGCGCCGCGTCGCGATTGTCGAGACCGTCGAGCGGGACAAAGCGCTCGCAGCAGCGCCGAAACTTAGCCGTCACGGCGTCTTCGAGCTCGCGCGCGCCAAGCGAGTACGCGCACACCGATACGCGCGCCGGGTCGTGCCGCGCGATGATGTCGAGCATCAACCGACCCATGACGTGATCGCGAAAATCGGCGGAGAGATAACCGATGTGCAGCACGCCGGCCCTACGGGCCGGCGTGGCGGCGAAATCCGCGATGCCTGCCCGCTCCTCCTGGCGGAGCCGGTTGTACGTGTCATGGAGCTGCTTCAGCGCGGCGCGCGATACGTCGAAGTACTGCGCCTGGGCGACCGCGACGCCGGCGAAACCCCCTTCGCCGCGCCGGTACCGCCAATCGAGCGCGAGCGGCAGATACTTGTTCTCGTACTCGGCGCCCGGCGCGATGCGCGCGGAGAAAAGTCCGGCGGCGACGATACGCGCGGAGAGCTTCGCGCGCGGCTCGAAGGCTCGGAAGTCCTCGAAGGCCTCGTCGTGATGGTTGAACAGCAACAGATGCCCGCGCAGGGCGAACCAGATTTCCTCGCTATCGGGCGCAAGAGCGCGCGCGCGTTTGAGCAAGGGGAGCGCTTCGGGCCAGCGCCGCAGCCGATCGAGGACGTTCGCGTGCTGGACGAGCGCCTCGGTCGAATCCGATGCGAGCTCCACCGCGCGTGCGAAAGCGCGTTCGGCGTCGACGAGCCGGCCTTGCCGGAGGTGGAGACGCCCGAGGCTCTGCCAGCCCTGCGGCCAATCGGGCTTGAGCCTTAGCGCCTCGTCGAGGCCCGTTTGCGCGCCGGCGAGATCACCCTTCGCCAACCGCAGCGCGGCGACGTTGTAATGCGCTTCGGCGAGATGCGGCGAATCGGCGAGAGCGGCAGCGTATGCTGCCAGCGCATCGTCGATGCGCCCCGCGGCGGCGCAGTCCGCAGCTTCGTCGAGCAGCTCGCGCAGGCTCGGCAGCCTCGTCACGTCGCGACGCCCGCCAGCCGACCCTCGGCGACGTGTCGTCGCCAGCCCAGCAGGAACCAGACATACGCGGCCGCTTCCGCAGCGAGCACGAGCGCGAACGCGACCTGCAATCCGCGCGCGAGGTCCGACGCAAAAGCCGTCCGCACCGCGTCGGCGATCGCGCCGATGCCCCACTGGACCGCGAACGTGGTCGAGAACATCACCAGGTTGAGTGCCGTGCTCGCCCGGCCGGCGAGCTCTTTCGAAAACCCCTCGTTCAGAAGGAGGTAGCCGAGGATGTTCACCGTGGCGGTGAGCCCGTAGAGCGCCCACACGACATAGGTATACGGCAAGGCGCGGGTGACGATCAGCGCGAGCATCAGGAGTTGCAGGCCGTAGCCGCCCGCCACCAGATGCCGCGGCGCAATCCCGATCCTTGCGAGCTGCGTCGAACCGAGCGCGACGAGCGCGTAACCGGCAAGCGTAGTGAGGCCCATCGCGAGCAGATGGTTCGCCGCCTCGGTGCGATTGTAGCCATCGACCTCCATCAGCCACGGCACCGACCACAGGCCCTGGATCGCCATGAGCGAACCCATGCCGAGGCCCGTCATCGGGGCGATCCACCACAGTCGTGCGTGTCGATAGACGAACTTCACGCCGCGCCACGGCGCGCTCGCGGCTGCGGCGCGCGACTCGTGTGGCGTATCTGGCACGACGATCGCGATCGCGATCGCCACTGCCAGCGTGGCCACGGCCAACACCACGAAGATCCCGCGCCACGAGAGCACGTTGAGCGCCGCGGCCAGCGGCGTGGTCGAGAGCAAGGCGCCCGCACCGCCGGCAAACATCATCCAGCTTCCGAGCGAGGGTTGGCGTTCCGGCGGATACCAGGTCGCGATCGCCTTCAGCGGCGCCATCAGGCACACGGCGACGCCGGCGCCGATCATCGCGCGCGCCGCCGTGAGCGCGGCGAGGTTGTCCGCCGCGGCGAATGCCAATGCGCCCAGCGTCGCGATAACCAGCAGCACCGGCTCGACCCGTCGCGGCCCGTAGCGGTCGAGCAGGATGCCGGCGGGCACCTGCATCGACGCGAAGGCGATGAAGTAAGCGCTGGTCAGAAGACCGAGCGACGACGCCGAGATGCCGAGCGCCGCGGTAAGCTCGGGCGAGATGACCGCATTGACTGTGCGATAGGTGTACGAGAGCATGTACGCGGCCGCGAAACACAGATAGAGCCGCAGGAAGTGGGGCGCGGTCATGGGCATCCCGTATTATCGCCGATTGCGGCGCGGGCGCCGGAGGCAGCGGCGCTCTCGACCCGGATCGAAGAGCAAGCCGGCGCCTACTCGTTTTTCGTCGATCAGATCGACACGGCTCCGCTGACCCTGGGCGCCTTCGCGGTCAGCGCACCGCGCGCACCCGAGGCAGCACCACACTGACGGTGACGCCCTGAACGTCGTCGCGGTTGGCGGCGCTCGCGCGTCCGCCGTGGAACTCGGCGATCAGCCGCACGATGTAGAGACCCAGACCGAGGTGCGGCTCACCGTCGCCACGGTTCTGGCGAACCGACACCATCGAGTCGAACAGCCGTCCCTGCATCTTGGCGGGCAGCGGCGGTCCCTCGTTGGCCACCGCGAGCGCGACGGCGTTCTCCTCGTGCTTCAGCGCAACGATGATCGGCGTTGCCGGCTCGGCGAACTCGACGGCGTTGGCGCAAAGCTTGTCGAGCATCTGCGCGATCAACTCGGGCGCACCGTAGAACGGCACCTCGCCAGACGGCACCCGGAGATCGAACACCTGGTCGCGGTACGCGGCACGATACCCGTCGACGCAACCGGCGACCACGCGCGCAAGATCGAAGCGCTCGCGTTCCGCGTCGGCCAGGCTTTCCTCGAGCCTTGTCGCTTCGCTGATCCGGGTGATGATGTTGGCGAGCCGCGAGAGACCCTGCTGGGCCCGCTCGATGTAGATGCGCGCATCGCCAGGAAGCGGCTGCAGCGCGAGGTTGTCGACCGACGAGCGCACCACCGCGATCGGCGTGCGCAGCTCGTGCGAGAGGCGGCTCGCCATCGCTTCCTGATAGCTCGCGTATTCGGTGAGCCGGGCGAGCGCGCTGCCGAAGCTGCGCGACAGGTCCCCGATTTCGTCGCGGGCGTTCGACCCGGCGAGCGGACGGCGCACGCGCCCGCGCGCGTCGATCGCCGCTTCGGCCTCGTCGCGCAGCCGACGGATGCGCGACGAGAGCCATGACGCGTACAGCGTCAATGCGACCGAGCCGACGAGAAGCGCTGCGAGCACGATGTTGAACAGCCGCGCGAATGCGCGGTTGCGTTCGACCAGCACCGCGTTGGTCGTCTCCTCCACGATTACCACACCCTTGACCTCGTCGCCGACCCAGATCGGATGCGCGGCCGAGACGATGATCGCCCTGCCGTCGGCGGTCGGCCGGCGATCGATCGTCAGGATGCCGGCGAGCGCGCCTTCGACGTCTCGGCCGGCCGCGACCGCGCCGCCGGAGCGCTCGTCGCTGAACTCTTCCGTCGGCTGCTGCAGAACCTTCGAGTACAACGGCTGGAGCGCCTCGCGGTCGAGCCAGGCTCCGAAGCGCGAGATCGACGAACCCTCCGCGGCACTGCCTGCGGATGCGGCCGAGGGGTGTCTCAAGCTTCCGGCGCGCGCCAGCACGTGCTGATCGCGGTCGACGACCCAGATCCGGGCCGTGGTGCGCGACAGGCCGTGGAGAATCTGCCCGATCTCCGGCGACTCCGGCGTCTCCAGCGCAGCGCCGGGCCGCAGCGTGACGTCGTCGCTCGCCCGCTCGGAAGGTAGCGTATCGAACGGGGCCGCCCGCACCTCGAACAATTGCGGCCGGTCGTGCAGCGCGGTGGCGACCGCCTGCGCCGTGCCCGCGAGGGTGCGCTCCTGGGAATCGCGCAGGAAGCGCTCGAGCTCCCGCACGTATTCGTAGCCCAGCCACGGGATCGCCAGGAAGACCGTGAGCACCAGAAGGAGCTGCGCGCGGATCCCCAGTGCGATGCGCGCCCGGATCATTTCCAGCGGTAGCCCATCCCGTAGACCGTTTCTATGCAGTCGAATTTTGCATCCAGCACCATGAATTTCCTGCGGACGCGCTTGATGTGCGAGGTGATCGTGCTGTCGTCGACGACAATCTTCGCATCGTGCATCAGGCCGTCCCGGTCCTTGACGTGTCCCGGGAAACGGGCCAGGGCGTGCACCATCCAGAATTCCGTCAGCGTGAGGTCGACGCGCTTGCCGGCCCAGTGTGCGGTGAGACGCTTCAGATCGAGCGTAAGTGGACCGCGCTCGAGGATCTCTTCGGAGGCCTGCGGTGTGGCGAGCAGATCGCTCCGCCGGAACAGCGCGGCGATCCGCGCCAGCAGATGCGGCAGGCTCACGTCCTTCGTCAGGTAATCGTCGGCACCCAGCCTCAAGCCGGCGACGATATCGAAATCGGAATCGCGCGCGGAGAGAAAGATGATGGGCACCGTCGCCGACATGGCGCGAAGGTCGCGGCACAGCGCGAAACCGCCGTCGATGTCGTCGCCCAGCCCGATGTCGACGACCGCGAGGTCCGGGAGCCGGGTGCGGAACGCCGCGAGCGCGTCGGCACGATTGCCGTACGCCGCGACCTCATAGCCGTGCTTGCGCAGTGCGTCGACGTAATTTCCGCGGATCGCGGGCTCGTCCTCGACGATGGCGATGCGGCGGCTCATGGCGGTGACGGCGGCGAGTTGCTCGAGGACGTCCGACTATAACGCACCTGGGGGGCGCGAGGGACTCAGTGCCAGGGCAGGCCGGACCTCCGCCATTTTTTTGCCATGATTCTTCGCCGATGCGCCGCTTTTCGCGGCGGCGAGTGCCATTTCGGAAGCGTCCAATAGCGCGTAACCAGAGCCACATCCGGCACGCAATTGTCCCGAAAAGGAACACCATGCGCACTGCTGACCACGCCACCGCCCGTACCTTCGATCCTCGCGTCTGGCGGGATCTCACGTTTCTTGCAGCGCAGAGCTTTGCCATCGGCATGGCCGCGAGCGTGCTGCTCGCGCTCGCCGTGTTCATCGTGGCGTAACGGCGACACTCGCCCGAACCATGTGAGCGGCCACGCCGGCCGCTGCCGAGCGGGGAGGATCCGTCGGCCGGCCACGCGTCCCGCGCCCGTTCCTTCGAGGACGCGGCCGACGGCGCGTGCACCGCCCGAGTCTTCCCCGGTCGGCGTCATGACGCTTGATTACTTGAGCAGTCCGAGCCCGCGCAGGAGCGCAACGCCGATCACCCAAAACAGCGTCGCCGCCAGCATGCCGGTCGCCGCCATCGCCATCGCGCCGCCCACACCGGTCCAACCGAGCGCGGAAACAATCAGCCAGGCCACCAGCGCACCTGCGCCGCCGCAGGCGGCAATCGCGATAAGGTCGAGGAAGATCCGCATGGGGTGCACGGGGCGCGATGGCCGCGCCACGATGGGCAAAGTATAACGCACGCTCCACCTGCGGCCCGTTCAACGCAGGCGCCCGCTCACCGGTGCTTGCTGTCTTCCACGTCCGGAGACGGTGGGCGCTACAGTTTCTTCCTGTATTCCGCTTCGTCGAAACCGATCAACGTCGTCTTTCCGGCTTCGATCACCGGCCGCTTAATCGCGCTCGGCTTCGCCAGCATGACGATAATTGCGCTCTTTTCATCGGTGACGCTCGTCTGCACGGCGGGCGGCAGCAACCGCCAGGTCGTGCCGCGGCGGTTGAGCACGGTCTCCCAGCCGAAGGCCTTGCACCAGCGCTCGAGTTGCGCCGTCTCGGGTGGCGTCTTCTTGAAATCGACAAATTCGTAAGCGAGCTTGCGCGTGTCGAGCCACGCCCGTGCCGCTTTGACCGTGTTGCAGTTGACGATGCCGTAGACCTTCATGGGACGTCCCTGTATTCGGATCTTTCGTCCTTCGACAAGCTCAGGACGAACGGTGACGGTTCGATACAACGGTGATTTGCTATTCTATCGCCGATGAACGATGTCAGTCCCATTGCACGCGATCTTCACGCCCGTGCGGCCGTGCGCGCGTTGGTCGCTTCGGAGATCCGCGAAGTCGCCAATGCCGGGCTGGGCGATCCGGACATTCTCGCGTTCTGGTTCGGCGAGCCGGACGAAGTGACCCCCGCCTACATCCGCGACGCGGCGGTTGCGTCGATCAACGCCGGCGAAACCTTCTACACGCAGAACTTCGGGATTCCCGAGTTGCGCGACGCAATCGCCACCTACGTCTCTCGGCTGCATCGTCCGATCGCGTCGAGCAAGGTCGCCGTCACCGCATCGGGCATGTCCGCGCTGATGCTGACGATCGAAGCGCTGGTCGAACCGGGCGATCGTGTCGTCTGCGTCACACCGCTCTGGCCCAATCTCACCGAGATCCCGAAGATACTCGGCGCCGACGTGGTGCGTGTCGCGCTCGAATTCGGACGAACCGGCTGGACGCTCGATGTCGAGCGCCTGCTCTCGGCGCTCACGCCGGGTACGCGGGCGGTGATGATCAATTCCCCGAACAATCCTACCGGCTGGACGATTCCGCGCGAGGCGCAGCAGACGATCCTCGAGCACTGCCGCCGGCACGGAATCTGGATCGTCGCCGACGACGTCTACGAGCGCCTCTACTACGCCACTGCTGGAAAAGACATGACGTGCGCACCGTCGTTCCTCGATCTCGCCGATCCCGACGAGCGCCTGGTCAGCGTCAACAGCTTCTCCAAGGCGTGGCTCATGACCGGCTGGCGGCTCGGCTGGATCGCTGCGCCCCCGGCGCTCATGCCCGACCTCGGCAAGTTGATCGAATACAACACCTCGTGCTCGCCCGTGTTCGTGCAGCGCGCGGGCGTGGTTGCGATCCGCGACGGCGAGCCGACGGTCCTGCACACGCTCGAGCGCTTCCGTGCGGCGCGCGATTTTCTCGTCGCAGAGCTCTCCCGCATCGAAGGCGTCCACGCGGCGCTCCCGTCGGGCGCGATGTATGTCTTCTTCCGGGTCGACGGCGTCACCGACAGTCTCGCGTTCTGCAAGCGCCTTGTGCGCGAAGCGCAGCTTGGCCTTGCGCCTGGCAGCGCCTTCGGCCCCGAAGGACAGGGTTTTGTGCGCTGGTGCTTCGCGGCCGGGCAGGATCGGCTCGCCGAGGGCGTGCGCCGTCTGGAAGCGTTTCTCGATCGATGATCCGCGCGGTGATCGGCTGGATGGCCCTGGCGCTGGCGTGCGCGGTCGCGACGACCCCGATTCGCGCCGCGGACATGTCGAAAACGATTCATGTCGCGTTCGGCTCCGCCGAAAACGGTCTGGATCCCCAGGCGGTGTACGACTCCTATTCATTCTACGTCTGCCACGCGATCTTCGATCCGCTCTACACGTACGATTACTTCGCGCGTCCGGTGCGGCTCGTTCCCAACACCGCGGCTGCGCTGCCGCAGATTACCGACGGCGGGCGCACCTTCACGGTCAAGGTCCGTCCCGGGATCTACTTCGCCGAAGATCCGGCGTTCAAGGGGAAGAAGCGGGAGCTCACCGCCGAAGACTATGTCTTCACGATCAAGCGCATCTTCGACCCCAAGGTACGTTCGTACTGGCTCTATCTTTTCGATCATCGGCTGGTCGGGCTCGACGAGTCGCTCGAGCGCGCGCGCAGGACGAATCGCTTCGACTATGACGAGAAGATCGAAGGCCTGCAGGCGCTCGATCGCTATACGCTGCGCCTGCGTTTCAAGGAACCGTACTACGCGTTCCAGTACTGGCTCTCCTACGACGGCCTTGCCGCCGTGGCACGCGAAGTCGTCGAGGCGTACAAGGACGATGCGAACCGCGTCATGGAGCATCCGGTCGGCACGGGTCCGTATCGCCTCAAAGCGTGGACCCGCGGGCAGAAGATCGTGCTCGAAGCCAATCCCGGCTATCGCGAGGAGACGTATCCCGTGCCCGGCCCGGGCAACGCAGGCAAGAAGCTGCCGATCGTCGGGCGCATCGAAGCCACCATCATGGAGGAAGCGCTGCCGCGACTTCTCGCATTCAGCAGCGGACAGCTCGACACGCTCGAGGTGCCGCCGTCGATCGCCGACAACGTGCTGCGGGACGGCAAGTTACTACCCGAGTACGTCAAACGCGGCGTCATCCTGCATCGGAAGGTCGATCCCGCGCTCTCTTTCTGGTTCTTCAATCTGGATGACCCGGTCATCGGCGGGTACACGCCGGAGAAGATCGCGCTCCGACGCGCGATCGCCCTGGGCTACGATCG
>VBCL01000048.1 GCA_005888865.1 Betaproteobacteria bacterium
TCGGCCAATTCATCGGCCACGGCATCGAGCGCAGCCGGCCTTCCTTCACCGAGGACGTGCGCTCGTTCCTCGTGGGGCCGGCATGGCTGCTGGGGTTCGTCTATCGCCGCCTCGGTATCGGCTATTGAGCGGCGATTGAGCGCAACCGAGCGACAACCAGGCGACGGATGACGGCAGGGACGAAGGTCAGCTTCGTTGTCGCAGGTGCGCAGAAGAGCGGGACGACCGCGCTCGATGCCTACTTGCGCGAGCACCCGGAGCTGTGCCTGCCGCGTGACAAAGAACTGCATTTCTTCGATAGGGATCGGTTCTTCGCGGTCGAGCCGGTCGACTACGCGGTCTACCATCGCGCCTTCGACCCGCGGCCGCCGCAGCGCCTGCTCGGCGAAGTCACGCCGGCGTACATGTACTGGCCGACGGCGCCCGAAAGGATCGCGCACTACAACCCGGCGATGAAACTCATCCTCGTTCTGCGCAATCCGATCACGCGGGCGTTTTCGCACTGGAACATGGCGCGCCAGCTCAAGCGCGAATCGCTGGCGTTCCTCGACGCGGTCAAGGCCGAGCCCGACAGGCTGCAGAAGCTGCCGCTCGAACGCGCGAAGCGCTACAACTACATCGAACGCGGCTTCTACGTGCAGCAGCTGCGCCGGCTAGGACAATACTTCCCGCCCGCGCAGCTCTCGATCTTCAAGAGCGAGGACCTGCAAGACCGGCCGGGCGACGTGCTGGCTCGCATCGCGACCTATCTCGGCATTGCGCCGTTTCCTCCCGTCGCGGAAAAGACCGTGCAGGCGCGCGAGTATCAGGGCGCGATGAGCGACGAAGACAAGCGCTATCTCATCGGCGTCTTCGAATCCGAGATCCACGAGCTCGAGCGCTTGCTGGGCTGGGATTGCTCGGCGTGGCTGGACTAGAACGGCAGCGCCAGTCCGGGCGCGCTCGCGGAGAGCACGCGCCGGAACTCGCCCTGGATGCGTTTGAGGGCGGTCTCGGTATCGGCTTCGAAGCGCAGCACGATGACCGGTGTCGTGTTCGACGCCCGGGCGAGCCCGAATCCGTCGGCGTATTCCACGCGCAAGCCATCGATACGGATCACATCGACTGCGCCCGGAAAGGTCGCGGTTTCGGCGAGCTTCGCGATCAACGCGTGCGGTGACTCGCCTCCGCTGGCGACGTTGAGCTCGGGTGTGGATACGCTCTCGGGCAGCGCTTCGAGCACCGCCGATGGATCCGCGTTGCGCGACAGGATCTCGAGCAGCCGCGCGCCGGCGTAAAGGCCGTCGTCGAACCCGTACCAGCGCTCCTTGAAGAAGGTATGACCGCTCATCTCGCCTGCGAGCAGCGCGCCGCTCTCCTTCATCTTCGCCTTGATGAGCGAGTGCCCGGTCTTCCACAGGAGCGGCGTCCCGCCGCGGTCGACGATCCAAGGCTTCAAATTGCGCGTGGACTTCACGTCGTAGATGACCATCGCGCCCGGATTGCGCGTGAGCATGTCGGCGGCGAAGAGCATGAGCTGGCGATCCGGGTAGATGATGTGCCCGGCCTTGGTCACCACGCCAAGCCGGTCGCCGTCGCCATCGAAGGCGAACCCGATCTCGTTGTCGGTGCTCGCCAGGCAGCGAATGACATCCTGCAGATTCTTGGGCTGCGACGGATCGGGATGATGATTCGGAAAGTTGCCGTCGACCTCGCAGAAAAGCTCGGTTACCGTGCAGCCGAGGCGGCCAAACAGGGCCGGTGCGAACGCGCCGGCCACGCCGTTGCCGCAATCGACAGCGACCTTGAGCGGACGCGCGAGCTTGATGTCGCCGGCGATGCGATCGAGGTACGCCGCCGCGATGTCGGCGGTGCGATAGGTTCCCGCGCCGCGACGCAGGTTGCCGCTCTCGATGCGCGTCTTCAGGGCGGAAATCGCATCGCCCGACAGCGTCTCGCCGGCGATCACCATCTTGAGGCCGTTATAGTCGGGAGGATTATGGCTGCCGGTGACGGCGACGCTGCATTGCGTGGAGAGCTCGTGCGCGGCGAAATAGCTCATCGGCGTGGTGACCATGCCGATGTCGATGACATGGGCGCCGCTCGCCCGGATTCCGTCGCCCAGCGCGCGTCCGAGCTCGGGGCCCGAATTCCTCCCATCGCGCGCGATGACGATCGTGTCGCGCCCGCGCTCCTGCGCCAGCGATCCGAGCGCCTGCCCGACAGCATGGACGATCGGCGGCGTCAGCGTCTTGCCGACAATCCCGCGAATGTCGTAAGCCTTGAAGATGTCGGAGGGCAGCTTCATCGGCGATGAGTCAGCATCGGGGCGAATGTGTTCCATGAGTGGTGAGCTTTCGTGATGGGATCGACTACGACCCGCCTACCCCGGGCCTGAGGAGAAGAATGCCGTCATTCGCAGCGGGAGCCACGCCAGACGGCCTGGGAATCCTCCATGGCCGCCGCCGCGTGGCTGCTCGAGGGTGATTGCCGCGCTCGTTTCCTCGCGTGTGGGAAGCGACGACGCGGGAATGAAGGGATCGTTGCGCGCGTTGACCACCAGCGTGGGCACGGTCACTGCTCGGAGCCACGGCTTGCTGCTCGCCCGCTGCCAATAATCGTTTGTGCCGCTGAATCCGTGCAACGGAGCCGTCACCACGTCATCGAAGGCGTACATCGAGTCGACGCGAGCGATCGCCGAGGCATCCAGAGTTCCGGGAAAGCGGCGCGCCATCTCGAGCGCCTTCGGCACCAGCGTCGAGCGGAAGTGCAGCGAATAGATGCGATTGAGGCCCTGCTCGATGGCGACCCCCGCGGCGGCGAGATCGAGCGGCGTCGATACCGCGGCAGTGGCGGTCACCACGTCCGAGGCGCGATGCTCCTCGCGGCCGAGCCAGTTCAGCAGCGCGCTGCCTCCGAGCGAGACGCCGACCGCGAACAAGGGCCCGTGAGGCGAGAGCTTGCGGAGCGTATGCAGCATCCAGCCGACTTCGCTGTAATCGCCGGAATGGTAGGCCCGGGGAAGGCGATTGACCTCGCCGCTGCAGCCGCGGAAATGCGGCACGACGCCGCGCCAGCCGAGCGAGGCGAGATGCGCCATCAGCGCGAGCGCGTAATGCGATCTGGAGTTGCCCTCGAGGCCGTGGAAGAGAACAACCAGTGGCGCGTCGCTCTCTGCCGTGTCCGTCGCGAGCCAATCGAAGTCGATGAAGTCGCCGTCGGGCGTGTCGATCCGCTGGCGCCGATACCTGACTTGCGGTCGGCGGACGAAGACCGGATAGATCGTCTGCGCGTGCCCTCCGGGCAGCCAGCCGGGCGCGACATAGACACCATTAGCATGCATCATCGATTCAGCGCTCGCTTGAGACGGTCGGCGATTGTCTTCAGCACCTTGATCCGCGCGAAGGTCTTGTGCTCGGCCTCGACCAAGGTCCACGGTGCGATCTCGGTGCTGGTGCGATCCACCATGTCGCACACTGCGCGCTCGTACGCATCCCATCTCTTGCGATTGCGCCAGTCTTCCGACGTGATCTTGAAGCGCTTGAACGGCGTGTGCTCGCGCGCCTTGAAGCGCCGTAACTGCTCGGCCAGGCTGATCTGCAACCAGAATTTCACAACCACGGCGCCGCCCTCGGTGAGCTGCTCCTCGAACTGGTTGATTTCGCTGTAGGCACGCATCCAGTCGCTGACGCTGCAATAGCCTTCGACGCGTTCGACGAGCACGCGGCCATACCACGAGCGGTCGAAGATCGTGATCCCGCCCAGCCGAGGGATGTTCTTCCAGAATCGCCACAGATAGGGATGCGCAAGCTCCTCGTCGGTCGGTGCCGCGATCGGAATGGTCACGTACTGGCGCGCGTCGAGCGCGCCGGTGACGCGCCGGACGGCGCCGCCCTTGCCCCCGGCGTCGACCCCTTCGAAGACCAGCACCAGCGAATGCCGGGCGAATCGCTTGTGCCTTGTGAGCCGCGCCAGCCGGCTCTGCTGCTTCTCGAGCGCGCGCTCGTACTCCTTCGAGGTGAGGCGCTGCGAGAGGTCGAGATCGCGGATCAGCTTGACGTTGTCGACCACCGAGGGCGTGGTCGGGGTGATCGCATGCGTCAGCGCCGCCGGCTTCTTCGCGAGCGTGGCTTGCAGCATGCCGAGCAGTATCTTGCCGATGGTCAGATAGCGGTAGCGCTCGTCCGCGCCTTCCACCACGTACCACGGCGCGTAGCCGGTCGAGGTCTCGCGCAACAGGTGCTCCCACAGATCGTGCCGTTTACTGTAGAGGCGATAGGCATCCCAGTCGGTGCGGGTAACGCGCCAGCTCGTGCGCGGGTTGCGGTCGAGCTCTTGGAGCCTCTCTTTCTGCGCAGACTTCGAGAGGTGAATCCAGAACTTGAGCAGCACCACACCTTCGTCGGTCAGCATCTGCTCGTGGTCGCGAATGCCCTCCAGGCGCGCGTGCAGCGGCTCGTCGTCGCTCGGCTGGGTCCTGCCGTTGAGGGGGTCGACGGGCTCGTGGTACCACGCGTTGAGGAAGACTCCCAGCTTGCCCCGCGGCGGAAGTGCGTGCCAGTAGCGCCACGCCTCCGGATGCGCCGATTCCTCGGGAGTGCTCTCGGCGAACGCCACCACGCGGATATGACGGGGATCCATCCATTCGGTGAGCTTGTTGGCGGTCTCGCCGCGGCCGCCCGCCTCGACGCCGGAAATGATCAGCAGTACCGGCCCGCGGCCGGATTGCGAAAGGTCGTACTGGGCATTGAGCAGAGCGGCGCGCAACTTTCGCTCTTCGCGCGCGTAGACCTCCTTGGTGACGCGATGTCCTATTTCCGCCGACTCGAGCATTCGTACTTTCTCACGCCTGCCAGAACGGGGTGCACTTGCGGAAGGCACGCTGCGCATCGCGCAGCCGCTTCAGATCCGGCGCAACCGAGGCCGCGAGCCAGCCACGTACCACGCCGCCCGCGTGTGCGGCGCCGGGGTCCGCACCCTCCCTCGGGGCGAGCTCGTCGGTGAGCTTGGTCGCGACCTCGAGATCGTTGAGCCGTCCGAGCGCCGATTGCAGCTTGGAGATCGCCGTGACGTATTCATCGGCTCGCTTTCCGGGAAACAGCGGGGCGAAAAATTCGGCGGCGTAGCGCAGCTTCTTTGCGGCCACGCGAGCCCTGTGCCGCTCGGCCGCGGCGACGCGGTGTACATGCTTGGCGCGCTTGCGGAGCTTCCGATGACGCTTGTCGAGTATGGGACGGATCCAGTCGCGGGCGAGCGTCGGCCCGGACGCATCCGCCGCGGGGCGCGCGAGCAGGGTGAAAAAGGCGCCCAGAGCAAGCAGCAGCTGCTGAAAACGCGGGGTCTCGATGGCATCGCGGGCAAGCCTCGACAAGCGTCGTCGCCGCGCGGCGGCACGCAAGCGCAACCGCGCGATATCGCGATCGCCGTGGAATTCGGCGGCGAGCTTCGGCAGCGTCTCGAGCGCGAAGACGTCGCAGTCGCGCGCAGGTCCGAGCACCGAGCCCAGCTCGCGCAGCTCGTGCTCGATCGGGTCGACGCGCTCCACCGAAGCGAGGAGCGCGGCGAACTTGAGCAGTGAGCGAAGGCGCCGCCAGCCGACGCGCAGCTGATGCAGGAATTCGGAATTGGTCGTCGCGAGCAGGCCCGCGGCGTTGATCTCGATCTGCGCGATGCAGTCACCGGCGATGGTGGCCAGCGCTGCCTGCGGAGTCGCATCGGGCGCAAGAGCGACGTCGCGCGCGCGGCGGGGGACGGGCGAAGCCTGCGTGGCCAGCGCGAAGCCGCGCTCGGCTTTGCTCGCATGCGAGACGCGCAGCGGCAGATCCACGGCGAGCGCGGAGGCGAGCTCGAACAGCCGCGACGGGTCGCCCGCGTCGAGCTCGACCTCGATCTCGGAGATCGGCGCGCGACGCCGGCCGGCACGAATCTCGCCGACGTCGACACAGAGCGTGGCACGGGTGCCATCGGCGAACGCGAGCGGTTGCTCGGAGCGGCGCACCTCGGTGGCGAAGATTCGCCGGTATGCGCCGCGGTTCCTCGCGAAGAGCTTGTGCCACGGCGTGCGGGCAAGCTTCTCCGGATCGAGACGTGGCGCGGCGAGGGGCCACTCGAATTCGGCACGGCGGTGCAAACCGGCCACGGCGTCTCCGTCGCCCTTGACGGTCTGCAGCCAGCGGCTCCCCGCGCGGCGCAGGCGCAACGCGACGCCTGCGGCGGCGAGCGCGCGGTCCGGCGTATCGTAGTAGGTGCTGACCATGCGCGTGGTTTTCATGCGTCCGCGTGCGACCGCGGCGACCGCCGGATGCGCTCGCACCGCGGGCAGCACCTCCGCGGAAGCGGTCAGCTTGAGCTCGACTTCTTCGGCCACCGGAGCGCTCTTCAGGACAGGGGCGTCCGTGCGCCCGGCTTTAGCTCGCGTCGGTCAGGAGCACCCGGCGCTGACGCACCGCGTCGGCCAGCTCGCGCAGCACGCCCACCGTTGCGTCCCAGCCGACGCACGCGTCAGTGATGCTGACCCCGTAGGCGAGCGGTTGACCCGGGACGAGATCCTGCCGGCCCGGATTGATGTGGCTCTCGATCATGGCGCCGATCACGCGATCGTCGCCGCGGGCGATCTGCCCGGCCACGTCGTGCGCCACGTCGAGCTGGCGCTCGTATCGCTTCTGGCTGTTGGCGTGCGAGCAGTCGATCATCACCCGCGCCGCGACGCCGGCGTGGCCCAGCTCGCCGCACACCTTGTCCACGCTCGCCGCATCATAATTCGGCACCGTGCCGCCACGCAGGATGATGTGGCAATCCTCGTTTCCCGCCGTGTGGACGATGGCCGAGTGACCGCCCTTGGTTACCGACAGGAAGTGATGCGGGGCGGACGCCGCCTTGATCGCGTCCACCGCGATCTTCACGCCACCGTCGGTGCCATTCTTGAACCCCACCGGGCACGACAGGCCGGACGCGAGCTGACGGTGCACCTGGCTCTCGGTGGTCCGCGCCCCGATCGCGCCCCATGCGATCAGGTCGGCAATGTATTGCGGCGTGATCATGTCGAGATATTCGGTTCCCGCCGGCAACTCGAGCTCGTTGATCTCGAGCAGGATGCGACGCGCCAGCCTTAAGCCCTCGTTGATCCGGAAGCTGTCATCGAGACGCGGGTCGTTGATCAACCCTTTCCAGCCCACCGTCGTGCGCGGCTTCTCGAAGTAGACCCGCATCACGACGATCAGTTCGTCGGCGACCTCGCGCTTGAGCGCGGCAAGCCGCGTCGCGTAGTCGATCGCGGCGTCGTAATCGTGGATCGAGCAGGGTCCCACCACGACCAGCAGGCGATCGTCGGCGCCGTGCAGCACTCGGTGGATCGCGGAGCGCGTCTCAAAGGTGGTCGTCACGGCGATATCCGACGCCGGGAACTCGCGCAACAAGTGCGAGGGAGGCGCCAGCTCCGTGATCTCGCGGATGCGGGTATCGTCGACCGGCGGCTTAGGGGCGGCACCGGGCGTGGCCGGCTTGGTGCGAGGCGTGGCGGAGGACACGGGGTTTCCTTGGGGGCTCGGCGCGCGTTTTCGGTGCAAAAACATCATTTTACGGCGGAGCCGCGGTCCCAGCCAAGGATTTTGCCACAGCCGATGCTGCGCCGCATGATGGGTTTTTGCCACAGCGCCTTCGCCAAGGCCCGGCAAATCGTTGCTCGCGTCGACGCCGATGCCTTAGACTGCCCGGGAGCCCGTGTCCTTGCGACTCATATCCACCCCTGGAGAGCCCTGATGAAAACAATATTGACGCTGCTGCTGGTCGGGCTGTTCGCCTTCGGCACTGCGTACGCCGCCGACACCAAGACCGACGCGAAGAAGACCGATGCAATGACGCCGCAGCAGGAAAAGATGAAAGCCTGCAACGAGCAAGCCACCGACAAGAAGGGCGACGAGCGCAAGGCGTTCATGAAATCGTGCCTGTCCGCCAAGCCGGAGAAGGCCAAGAGCAAGATGGCGATGTGCAACGAGAAGACCAAAGGCATGGCCAAGGCCGACGCCGACAAGATGCGGTCGGAGTGCATGAAGGGCTGACACGCTGCACCTGGAATTTCCGAACACGGCCTGCTGACCTCCTGTCCAGCCGGCCGCACTGACGAGGCGGCGCCGGAGCTTTTCCGGTCGCCGCCTTGTCTTGTCTGAATGCCGGCATTGCGATTTCTGCGCGCTCGACGAGCCGGCCATTCGCATCATCCATTCGTCTGACGCGCGTCTTCTCTCCAGCGACGTTAATGCGCATGTGGCTGCAGACGGTTTCGTCCGGCCGCATCCAAAGTCCATCAACCACACGTTCAAGGAGAATCGCTATGAAGAAGACACTGTATGCCCTGACCCTCGCTGCGCTTGTCGCTGTCGTTGTTCCGGTCGCGTCTGCCGACGACACATCGGCGGTCAAGCCGCGTTCGGCCAAGATCCAGACCGCGGCGATCAAGGTGGATGCACCCGCGGCGTCGGGCAAGGTTTCGCAGCAGGACAAGATGCGCACGTGTTCCAAGCAAGCGACTGGCAAGAAGGGTGACGAGCGCAGGGCCTTCATGAAGGGCTGCCTGTCGAAGAAGAAGGCGTAGCGGCGCGAGCAGCGAGAGGGGAACCCGCAAGCGGCTTGTCCGCTTGCGGGGGTCGAGCGTCCGCGAGTCGCCGCTGCGGCCGACGTGTGAACATAACGATTCCGAGTCGTGCGTCCAAAGAGGCCGCTCCGCACGCGGGACCGCCCGCACGCAGGATTCGTTTGCGCTCAGCTCGCGCTACGCCTTCCGGAGCAACAGTCCCTTGAGGTATTCGCCTTCCGGAAAGGCCACCGAGGCGCCGAAGCGTCCGAGGATCGCGGCATCGACGCCCGCGTCGAGCGCGGCGCCGGCGACGATCTTCTGAAAAAGGTCTGCCGACACGCCGCCGGAGCACGAGAACGTTGCGAGCAAGCCACTCGGCCGCAGCAACTTCAGGCCGAGCAGGTTGATGTCCTTGTAGGCGCGCGCCGCCTTGTCCGCATGCTGCGCGGTCGGCGCGAATTTCGGAGGATCGAGGACGACGAGATCGAAGGTGGCGCGAATATCGCGGAGCCTCCGCAACTCGGCGAATACGTCGGCGTCGCGCCACTCGGCCCGCGCGGCATCGAAGCCGTTGTCGGCGACATTGACGCGCGCGAGCGCAAGTGCCTCGCCCGAGCTGTCGATAGCCAGGACGGAGCGTGCTTCGCCGGCCAGCGCCGAGACGGTGAAGCCACCCGAGTAGCAGAAGCAATCGAGCACGTCGCGACCGCGCGAGAGCGAGCGCACGCGGGCGCGGTTGTTGCGCTGATCGAGAAAGAAGCCCGTCTTCTGACCGTGGGCAGCGTCGATGCGGTAGCGCAGGCCGCCTTCGACCAGGGTGAGCGGTACGGGGAGCGCGCCACAAACGAGCGCGGCGCGCATGCCCAATCCTTCGAGCGTGCGTACGTCGGCGTCGGAGCGTTCGTACACCGTGCTGCATCCGGTCGCCTCGCGCAGCGCGGCGATAAGCGTGTCGCGCCAGGTTTCCGCGCCGGCGGTGAGCAGCTGCACGACGGCGACGTCGCCGTAGCGGTCGGCGATGAAGCCCGGCAATCCGTCGGATTCACCGTGCACCAGGCGGCAACCGGTGTGCTCCGCGTCGAGGAGTCCCTCTCGGGCATGCACTGCCGCGCGGACGCGCGCCGCGAGAAACTCGTCGTCGATCACCGCACCTGCATCGAAGCTCCACACCCGCGCGCGGATGCTCGACTCGGGGCTCCACGCCGCGCTGGCGAGGAACGTTCCGTCCGCGGCGTGCAAGGCGA
This sequence comes from Betaproteobacteria bacterium, assembly GCA_005888865.1. Classification (GTDB taxonomy): domain Bacteria; phylum Pseudomonadota; class Gammaproteobacteria; order Burkholderiales; family Casimicrobiaceae; genus PALSA-1003. The sequence continues at coordinate 9,796 of VBCL01000048.1, forward strand.
CGGTGTCACCCGCGAGGGGCACACCTTCGACGCGAAGGATCGCGCCCGAGTACACCCACGGATGGCGCAGCCGCAGCGACTTGTCGCGCCCTGGCTTGAGCGTGACGCGGGTCAGGATAGCGATACGCCGAAAAGCTTGCCGACGCCGAACGTCACCGCCACCGCGAGCCCGCCCAGCAGCAGCATGCGAGCGCCAGACGCGACCGCGGCGCGGCCGGTGAACAGCGACAGGGTCGCGCCGACCGCGAACAGCGCAACGCCGGTCAGTGCCGCGGCGATCGCCAAGCTCTGCGCGCCGGCGCTGAGCGTGAAGGGGACGAGCGGGATCGCCGCACCGAGCGCGAAGGAAAGGAGCGACGAGATCGCCGCGCCCCAGGGTGAGCCCAGCTCGTCGGGGTTGAGCCCCAGCTCTTCGCGGGCGAGCGTGTCGAGCGCGTGCTCGGGGTCGGAGACGAGCTTCTTGGCCACGCGCTGCGCTTCGCTGCCCGACAATCCCTTCGCCTTGTAGATCAGCGCCAGCTCCTGCGCCTCGGCGTCGGGATATTCCTTCAATTCGGCGCGCTCGAGTCCGATCTGGTACTCGAACAATTCGCGCTGCGAGCGTACCGAGACGAATTCTCCCGTGGCCATCGCGAACGCCCCCGCGACGAGGCCGGCAACGCCGGTCAGCAGCACCACCCCCGGGTCGGCGTTCGCGCCGGCAACGCCGAAGATCAGGCTCGCGTTCGACACCAATCCGTCGTTGATGCCAAACACCGCTGCGCGCAAGTTACCGCCGCCGCCCAGGCCCCGGTGGCGGTGCTCGATGTTGCCCGCGACCGGCGCGCTGTGGCCGCCGGGCTCGTGCCGGCTGTAGATCGCCATCCCGCGTACCTTCATCGCCGCGAGGATCGCGCGCAGAGGCCGCGGACCGAAGCGTCGCACCAGCTCCGCAACGAGCCGCGTGCGCAAGTCCGGCACGAACGGACGAGGTGCCGGCTTGCCGCTGGCGGTGAGCTGCGCGCGCCAGATCGCGGCCTGCGCCTCGGCTTCGACGGCAAGCCTCGCGAACAGATCAGCGCGCGTGGTGCCGGCTTCGGCGTCTGCGCAGGCGCGATAGAGGAACGCCGAGCGCTGCTCTTCGCTCCAGCTTTCGAGGGGGTTGCTCATGAGCCGCTTGCCTTGGCGCCGAACACACTTTCGATCCGCGCCATCACGTCCGAGGTGAGCTTGGGCACGATTTCGAGCGCCTTCATGTTTTCAACGACTTGATCCGGCCGGCTCGCGCCGGTGATCACCGAGCTCACGCGCGGGTTCTTGATGCACCACGCGAGCGAAAGCTGCCCCGGCGTGCAGGCAAGCTCCTTCGCGATCGGCACGAGTTGCCGCACCTTGGCAATCTTCTCCGGGTCGACGATTCGCTCGGCGAGCCATTCATAGCCCTTGACCGTCGCACGCGACCCGGCGGGGACTCCCGCGTTGTATTTCCCGGTGAGCAAGCCGGAGGCGAGCGGACTCCACGTCGTCAATCCGAGTCCGAGCTCCTCGTACAAGGGCGCGTACTCGACTTCTACGCGCTCGCGATGGAAGAGGTTGTATTGCGGCTGCTCCATTACCGGTTTCGCGAGATGCGCGCGCTCAGCGATCTGCCACGCGGCGACGATCGCCGCCGCGCTCCATTCCGACGTTCCCCAATAGTGCGCTTTGCCCGCGCGGATGATGTCGTGCATCGCCCAGACCGTCTCCTCGATCGGCGTGTCGGGATCGGGTCGATGGCAGAACACGAGGTCGACGTAGTCGAGCTGCAGCCGCTCGAGCGAGCCATCGATCGCCGCCATGAGGTACTTCCGGTTGAGCGTGTTCTTTCCATTCGGACCGTCGTTGAGCCCCCAGAAGAACTTGGTCGACACCACGAACGACTCGCGCTGCCAGCCAAGCTTCCGGAACGCATTCCCCATGAGGCGCTCCGACTGTCCCCTTGCATACACCTCGGCGTTGTCGAAGAAGTTGACGCCGGCGTCGTGAGCCGCGGCCATGCACTCGCGTGCGAGATCCTCGCCCAGCTGATTGCCGTAAGTGACCCAGGAGCCGAAGGACAACTCGCTGACCTTCAGTCCTGACCTGCCGAGACGCCGGTAGTTCATTGTATTCGCGTTGATCCGTAAGTTAGCCGGCGCGGTGTGCGTCAAGTTTACCGCAACGCAGGAAGCAATCTGCGCTGGGCGAGGGTACAATTGCGCGCTTTGCGCGCGGCCACCGCCGGCGCGACGACCTTCTCCTTCGGATCGCTCATGCCTCGAAGCCGCCGTCCCCTGACCGTCGAAGACCTGTGGGCGCTCAAGCGCATCGGGACACCGACCTTGTCGCCCGATGGTCTTACCGCGTGCGCCGCGGTCACGGCCTACGACATGGAGAAGAACGAGGGCCGCACCGAGCTGTGGTTGTTTCCCACCAATGGGATCAGGGCGCGCCGGCTCACGGCCGGCGACAAGGACAGCGAGCCGTGCTGGTCGCCCGACGGCAAGTGGATCGCGTTCGCCGCCAAGCGCAAGGACGACGAGGAAGCGCAGATCTATCTGATCGCTCCGGATGGCGGCGAAGCGCGTCGCCTGACTTCGGTCGCCACTGGCGCGTTCGGATTGCGCTGGTTCCCGGACGGCAAGCGCATCGCCTTCATTTCCTGGGTATGGCCCGACCTTTCGACCGATCAAGCGCAGGCCAAACGCCAGAAGGAGCGCAAGGAGGCGAAGGTCAAGGCGCATGTCTCGGAGCGCAGCGAATATCGCTTCTGGGATCATTGGCTGACCGACGGACGCGAGCCGCACGTGCTCGCCGCCGACGTGGCCACCGGGCGCGCGCGCGATCTTCTCGCCGGCACCGGAATCGCCCTGCAGCCGTGGGAACCGTCCTCCGAGCTCTACGACATCTCACCGGACGGGCGCGAGCTTGCATTGACCGTCGATCTCGCGCCCGAGCCGAAGATGATGCACGAGAGCGACATCGTCGCCGTCAGCATTGCAACGAGCAGGCATCGGACGCTGACCGCCGACAGCGGGTTTTCCGATGCGCACCCGCGGTATTCGCCCGACGGCCATCACATCGTCTGGAATTCGTACAACGTCAAGCGCTCGTTCAACGACCAGGGCCGCCTTACGCTTTTCGATCGGCGTGGCGGCACGACGCGCCGTCTGGCGCCCCGGCTCGATCGGATGACGACTCGTCACGCGTGGGCGCAGGACGGCGCCTCACTCTTCCTGCTCGTCGAAGATCGCGGGCGCCACGGGTTGTATCGACTCGGGCTCGGCGATGGACTTCCGACGCCGATCGCCGCCGGCGGCACGATCGGCGGTTTCGTGGTGTCTGGCGACGGTACCCGCATCGCTTTTGATCGGTCGACGCTGTCGCATCCGCCGGCGCTGTTCGCGATTCAGCCCGACGGCAGCGGAGAGCGGCCGATCGAGTCGCGCAACCGGGCGCTGCTCGGGCGCGCCCGGCTCGGCGAGACGCACGAGTTCAGCGTCAAAGGCTGGCGCGGCGAGCCGGTCCAGGTCTGGGTCACCTATCCGCCCAACTTCGATCCGAAGAAGAAGTGGCCGCTGCTGCATTCGATCCATGGCGGGCCGCACGCGGCGCACACCGACGGATGGCATTTTCGCTGGAACGCGCAGCTGTTCGCGGGGCATGGCTACGTCGTCGTCGGCGTGAATTATCACGGGTCGTCGGGCTTCGGACAGCGCTTCATCGAGACGATCACCGGCGACTACGGGACGCGCGAAGCGGCGGACGTCGAGGCCGCGACCGACTTCCTGTTGCGCCGGGGCTACATCGACCGCAAACGGCTGGTGGCGAGCGGAGGCAGCTACGGCGGCTACATGGCCGCTTACCTGAACGGCAACACCGATCGCTACAAGGCATTCGTGTGCCACGCCGGTTGCTACGACTGGGTCAGCATGATGGCGACCGACGGATACCTGTTCTTCGCCAAGGAGCTGGGCGCCTTCCACTGGGACAATCCGGCGCGGGTGATGAAGCAGTCGCCGCATCACTATGCGCGACGGTTCAAGACGCCGACGCTGGTGATCCATGGAGAGCTCGACTACCGCGTTCCGGCCACGCAGGCGCTGCAGTACTACAACACGCTGCGGGCGCGCGGAGTCGCCGCGCGGCTCGTCTACTTTCCCGACGAGAATCACTGGATCCTGAAGCCGCAGAATTCACGGCTGTGGTACGGCGAATTCTTCGCCTGGATCAAGCGCTACGCGCCGGGCGGAGGGGCGCGAGCAGCGAGGGGGGCCCCGCGCGCGTAGCGCGTGGGGGTCGAGCGTTA
>VBCL01000049.1:0-9223 GCA_005888865.1 Betaproteobacteria bacterium
CGGGAATCTCGGACGCGTCGCGCTCGTGGTCGTGCGCCGGCGAGGTCGATCCCGCCAGGGAGTGCCCGAGCTCGTGTGCTACGGCCTGCCCCGCGGCGAGGTCCATGCCGACCCACGGCAACAGACCGAGCGACGGCCAGGCGAGCGCAATCACCACGCAGCAGGCGATCCACGAACGCCAGCGCGCTCGCCGCCGTGGACGGCGCGGCAGGGGGCGGATCAGACGATGCTCCGGCCACTACGTGTCGTGGGGTCGGGAAACGCGAAGACTAGCACTCCGTCGGGTTGGCAGCGAATCGGCCCACCGGGGCCATTTGCATTCCAACGCCTCCCGGGCGATCATAGAAGACCGTCCCGCGCGTTAACCATCATGGCCGAATCCAACAAGCTCGACGAGCCTCTTTCCGAAGCCGAATACGACGAGCTCGAGACATTCTTCGGCTCCAATGCCGTTCCCCAGGACTGCATGGATCTGGAGATGCTCGACGGTTTTCTCACTGCGATCGTCAGCGGTCCGGAGCTGATACAGCCTTCGGAATGGCTGCCCGTCGTTTGGAGCGACAGTCAGCGCACCGTGTCACCGGTATTCGCGAACAACGAACAAGCCGAGCGCATTCTGTCGCTGCTGCTCCGATTGCAGAACAGCATCGCGCGCACGCTGAACGAATCACCGACGCGCTTCAAGCCCTTGCTCTATCGGCCCGAGGAAGGCGTCAAGGGGCGTCAGGGTAACGCGGGCGAAGGCGTGCGAAGAGAGGAATCTGCCCCGCCCGAAGCGAGCGCGTGGTGCGAAGGCTTCATGACCGGCGTGCTGCTTCGCGAAGAAGCCTGGGAGCCGGTCTACGAGACTGAAGCGACGCGCGACTGGATGTTGCCGATCGAGGCGCTCGCCTACGGCGATCACGATCCAGAGTATCTCGATTGGGTCGACACCGAAGAGAAACGGCAGGGCTTGATCGACGAGCTGCCCATCGCGACGGTGCTCACGCACCGCTTCTGGATCGCGCGGCGCAGCGGTGAAGGAACCAATCGCGCCGAGCGCCGCGCCCAGCGCCGCGAAGCGAGCCGCAAGGTGCGGCAGCGGCTGCACTAGGAGCCCGACAGGCTCCCGGCCCGCGACGACCCGCTTATTTCCCCCTCAATTCCCCCTCAAGGACGAAATACGTTCGGCCGATAGTGGCCGATGCTTTCGTACGGGTCCTCAGGCTGCGGTGCACGCGCCGCTGCTGCATGGCGACTCCTGACGCGCAGCAGCAGTCCGGTGCCGAGCAGGATCACCGAGCCGAGCATGAGCAGCATGGACCAATCGCTCAGCGTGGTGTCGGCGGCTGCAAACACCGGGGTTACGAACGCGGAACCGATCAGGGTTCCCGCCACGAAATTTCGGGTTCGACGAAGCGACTCTTGTGCTTTTTTCCGACGATGCGTCATGATTCGCTCCCGGCAAAGTTGGTAGCGAAATCACAGTAGTCGCGTGCCGCATCGGCCGGAAGCGGTCGGGGTCTGATTCGAGTGTAGGACGACGCATGGAGCGATGTAGGCGTCGGGCGACTTCCTCCGCACGCTCACGCGGCCCGAACGCAAGGCAATGTCGAGTCTGACCCTACTATTGGGATTGACGCAGAAAATCGAAATCGCAGCCTTCTTCAGCCAGCAAAACGCGCTCGGCGTAGAGGCGCTGATAGCCGCGTGACGGAAGCGCAGGGGGGTGCCATCGGGTCTTGCGCAGCGCGAGCTCGGCGGCGTAGACGTCGAGATCGATGCGCCGCTCGCGCACCGAGAGGCGCACGAGCGCGAGCGGACCGCCGACGGCGGCTTCGGGCGAGACGTGCAACACGATCGTGCCATACGCCGTGCCGCTCATGCGTGCGTCGGAGATGCGCACCATGTCCTTGACGCCTGCGCGCGCGAGCTTGGCCGGCAATGGAAGATAGCCCGACTCGGGCATCCCATACCCGCTCTTTGGCCCCGCGTTCTGCAGCACCAGGAAATCCTCGGGCGTGACCTCCAAGGCTGGGTCATCGATGCGCGCGGCGAGATCGTCGGGCGAGGCGAACACGACCGCTCGACCGGTGCGCTCGAAGAGTTGCGGATCGGCGGCAGAGCGTTTGAGGATCGCGCCATTCGGTGCGAGCGAGCCGAAGAGCGCGACCAGCCCTCCGACCGGATGGAAGGGCGCGACGAGCGTGCGCACGATGGTTCGATCGACCCACTCCGGCGGATTCGCGAGACGTTCGCTTAAACGTTCTCCCGTGACGGTGAGGCAATCGAGATCGAGCAGAGCTTTCAGCTCGTGCAACACGGCGCTCATGCCTCCGGCGGCGAAGAAATCTTCCATGTAGTGCACCCCGGTCGGCTTGAGATCGACCAGCACCGGTGTCGTATCGGAGAGCTCGTTCAGCCGTGTGAGCGACACCGGGATTCCAAGCCGGCCGGCGATCGCGGTCAAGTGGATGATGGCGTTGGTCGAGCCGCCGATCGCAAGTAGAACGCGCAGCGCGTTTTCCACCGCGGCGGGCGTGACGATGCGCTCCATCGTCAGGCGCGAGTGCGCGAGCGCGACCGCCGCGCGGCCGGTCGCCTCCCCTGCGCGCAAGCGGTCGGCATGCACCGCGGGAATCGCGGCGGTGCCGGGCAGGAGCATGCCGAGCGCCTCCGCTACGCACGCCATCGTGCTCGCAGTGCCCATGACTGCGCAGGTGCCGGCGGTGGTTGCCAATCGAGTCTCGACACGATCGATCGTCGCGCGATCGACTTCGCTGCTGCGGAATTTCGCCCAGAAGCGCCGGCAGTCGGTGCACGCGCCCAGGCGCTCGCCCTCGTGCCGTGAAGTCAGCATCGGCCCCGCGACGAGCGCGATCGCTGGAACGCGCGCGGATGCGGCGCCCATCAGTTGCGCCGGCAGCGTCTTGTCGCAGCCTCCGACGAGGACGACCGCGTCGAGCGGCTGCGCGCGGCACATCTCCTCGACGTCCATCGCCATGAGATTGCGATACATGAGGCTCGTCGGATGGAGAAAGACCTCGCCCAACGAAATCGTCGGGAACGCGAGCGGCAGACCACCGGCGGCGAGCACGCCGCGCTTGACCGAATCGATCAGCTCGGGGAAGTGGCGATGGCAGTTATTGAGATCGGACGCCGCGCTGGCGATGCCGATGGTCGGCTGCCCGAGCAGCCCGGTCGAATAGCCCATCGAGCGCGCGAACGAGCGGCGCAGAAACAGCGCGAAGCCGGCGTCGCCGTAATGAGTGAGCCCGCGGGCAAGGCCCTGGGGCAGGTCTTCAGGCATCAGGTATTCAATGCGCTACTACGAAGCCCGCGCTCTAGCGCGCGAACGAGCTTTCGAGAAACAGCGCGAAGCCGGCGTCGCCGTAATGAGTGAGCCCGCGGGCAAGGCCCTGGGGCAGGTCTTCAGGCATCAGGTATTCAATGCGCTACTACGAAGCCCGCGCTCTAGCGCGCGAACGAGCTTTCGCTGCAGTTGCCGAGGCGCCGGCTCGACGCGGTGACGGTGACGCCCGCTGCGCGAATGGTGCCGATGGACGAATCGCCGTTGTAGGTTGCAGAGACCGCGCTGGTCTGCTCGTCATCGCCCAGCTTGCAGGTCATCGTATAGTTGACGCTGTTGCCCGACTGTGTGAAGTCGGCGTAGCGGCACACCCCGTCGACCCGCGACGACTTGCCCTGCAGCCGCTTCTCCATCTCGACGATGTCGGCGCGCGTGTAACACTTGGTGGCGGCCGATTGCGGCTTTCCGTCGGCCGTCAGCGTCGTTTCCCACAGGCCCTCGTTCATGTTGAGGCTCGCGGTCGCGGGGGAAGCGGCAAATGCGGCCAGCACGGCCGGTATGACGATGGATCGCGCCCGTGAACACATCTGCAGTGAACGCATCTGCATCTCCTCACGGGCATTGTAGCCGAGTCCCGTTCGGACGGCGCACCGATACAGCCGCTACATCTTGGCGTCCATTCCCTTGGCCTTGAACACGGCCTTGCCTGCAGGCGTGGTCAGGAACGTTACGAGCTGGCGCGCCGCATCACTTGCGGCGGCGTGCGCTGCAATCGCCGCGCTGTAAGTCGTGAATTTCTGCAGTGAGTCGGGCAGCAGGCCGATGACGGTGACACCCTCGACCGGCAGCAGCTCGCTCACCTGTTGAATCGCGATGTCCGCTTCACCGCGGCGCACGAACTCGGCGGCGCTGCCCTCGGTCTGCAGCTTCGCCTTGGCGCGCACTTCGCTCGCGATGCCGAGCGTAGGCAGCACGACGCTGTCGAAATGCCTGCCGCTGGTGCCGCGCGTCGGATCGACATACGCGACCGCCTTGGCATCGAGGAGGGCGCGCTTGAGCGCGTCGGGCGTCGAGATGTCGGGCGCCGATGCGCCTTTCCTGACGGCCACGCCGATGGCTACTGCCGCGAGATCAACACGGGAGTCGGGCTGGACCCAGCCATGCTTGTCCGCCTCGGCGATGCCCTCGGCAGGCAACATGACCAGATCCGCCGCGTCGCCCTTTTCGAGCATTCCGCGCACCGCGCCTGCAGTCCCGTATACGATCGTCACCTTGTTGTTGGTCGCGCGCTCGAATTGAGGAATCAGCTCGGTGAGCGGTTGCGTCAGCGCGCCCGCGGAAAGTACCTTGATTTCAACCGCGAGCGCGAATGCGGGCATTGCAAGGAGCAACGCCGCTGCACCCAGAACCCGCATGAGCGGCGACCGGCGAATGCGGTGGCGAGTCAGCTCTGCGGCCATGACGCGATCCCTCTCACGGCATCTTGATCTTGCCACCCAGTCCCCCGGGTGGCAGCCCGCCGGGCAAGCCCGCGGCGCCGGCGGTTCCCGGCAGCACGATGGACGACGACGCCTGGCGACGCAGATCCTGCAACTCGCGCACCGCACGCTCGACGCCCACTTTCGCGGCGTCACCGTACGCTGCCACGGCCTCAGCGAGATTCTTCGCATCGACCTCGAAACTGATCGGCAGCGGCCCCATGTTCGTGAGGATCTGAGCCTCGCCGATGTAGAGCGTCGGCCGCGCCGGGTCGGGGGACCCGTCGTCCTTCACCGGCGCCAGCACCCGCAGCGTGCCCGCGGCCCGATCCGTGTAGATTTCCTCGCGATAGAGCGAGGTCGCGTCCATCTTGGCGTCGCTTGCGCGTCCGCCGGGTTGCTCCGCCATGGCTGGCTCCGATGGATTGAAACCGATAATTGTAACAAAACGAATGCGCCCGCCTCGAACCCGGGATGGTTCCTGTTCGAGGCCTGTTTACCGGTTGGAGGGCTGGCGCGTTATTAGTTCCGCGACCGGACGATTCTACGACTGGACGAACCTGCTGGGATGGGTCTAGTCTAACGGTCGCATTCGCAATGAGAAGGAGGTTGTTATGAAACGATTTGCAATGATTGTGCTCGCAGCCGTGACGATCGTTGGCGGTATCGGCGTTGCGAGCGCGCAGATGCATGGCGGCTCACACGGCGGAAGCGTCGCGGGCGGCGGATGGCACGGCGGCAGCGGCGGATCCTGGCATGGCGGTGGGAACTGGAACGGCGGCTGGCACGGGGGGCATACACGCTTCGTAGTCGGTGTGGGCTTCGGCGCTCCCTTCTGGGGTTGGGGCTGGTGGCCCGGTTATTACTACCCGGCCTACTATTCCGCGTACCCCGCCTACCCCTACACCTACGACCCGTACCCGTACGACACATACCCGACCGGGACGTACATCCAGCAAAACGCCCCGGCGCCCGGCACCGCGCGTAGCGACTACTCGTACTATTGCCCTGATCCAGCCGGCTATTACCCGGACGTGCGCACCTGCGCCAAGGGTTGGCTGCGGGTGGTTCCCCAGAACGCACCGGGCCCGACCGGTCCGACGTCGTACTGAGGAGGCGACGTGAGCACCCGCTTGCACTACGTCCTCCCTCTGGCTGCGGCTCTGGTCCTGGCCGGTTGCGTCACGGTACCCACCGGACCCGCGGTCATGGCGTTGCCGGGAACCGCCAAGAGCTTCGATGATTTCCGCGCGGACGATGTCTCTTGTCGCCAATACGCTCAGTACCAGCTCGGTCCGGCGCCAGGGCAACCCGGGGCGGACGCCGCTGCCGCGAATGCTGCCGGTGGGACCCTGCTCGGCGCTGCCGCGGGAGCGATCATCGGCGCGGCGTCGGGGAATGCCGGCCACGGCGCGGCGATCGGGGCCGGAACGGGGCTCCTGTTCGGCAGTGCTGCGGGCGCTAACGCCGCGGGCTATTCGTCGTACCACATGCAGCGAACATACGACGCGGCGTACCTGCAGTGCATGTACGCGAAGGGCAATCAGGTGCCGGCAGGGCCGCGTTACGGCCCGCGGCCGTATGGTCCGCCGCCTGGACCGTACCTGGTTCCGCCGGCCGGCTGATCCGTCGTCCCGAACGTAACACCATGACCGAGGAAGCCCCGTCCAGGAGCTTCCTCGAATTTTCTGATCACCTCTGAATCGAGCGAGGCCCCGTCCCATTGCCCTGACAGGGCAGCGCATTATCCCTGCAGCGGGACGCTGGCATCCGAGCAGCGACCCTGCCGCGCCCCAACACCCCAGGAGGACAACGTGCAAAAAATCACGGTCAAATCGGTATGCTTGATCGCTGTCGCGTTGAGCGCGCTCATGACCAGCGTCTTCGCAACCGGCGCCCAAGGCGGGAAGGTGAACGTCAAGGCCGATACGCTCACGGGTTACCAGGAGACACCGTCGACGCTTGCATCTACCGGCACAGGGACGTTCGCTGCCGAGATCGATGAAGACGCCGGCGTCATCACCTACGCGCTGACGTACGACGGTCTCTCGTCACCGGCGCTTTTCGCCCATATCCACTTCGGAGGCCGTTTTCTCTCCGGCGGCGTCGCTGCATTCCTCTGCGGCGGTGGCGGCAAGCCTGCCTGCCCTGTCGGGGGAACCGCGGGGACGCCGGTAACCGGAGTCGTCAACGCCGCCGATATCATCGGCCCGGCGGCCCAGGGAATTGCGCCCGGCGATATCGCTACGATCATTCAGGCCATCCGGTCGGGCGTGACCTACGTCAACGTGCACACAGTGAACCACCCGAGCGGCGAGATCCGCGGTCAAGTCAACGACGAAGATCAGCGCCAGCCCTGACTGGTAATCCTCGATCGCGCCCGGAACAATGAGCTTCGGTCCGGGCGCGGTCGGACGCTCTCGAGAGCGCAAGCGTGGGGTCCTCCAATGAGCGTTTCAGCGCTGGAGCACCCACTTGCCGTTCTGTATCTGCACCATCACCCGTGCACGCGAGTCGAGACCGAGGTGATCGGTCTTGCTCATGTTGACGGCGCCGTTGCTGACCTCGAGATTCTTGGTGTTCTCGAGCGCATCGCGTAGCGCGCGCCGGAACTCGACGCTTCCGGGTTGTGCGCTCTTAAGCGCGACCGGAATCGCGCTGGCGAGCTCGAGGCACGCGTCCCATGTGTACGAACCAAACGCGGCCACGCTGCCGGCGCCGTACGCGGCTTCGTAGAGCTTGATGTACTCCTCGGCGCGCTTCTTCGCCGGATGCGTGTCGGGAAGCTGGGCCGCGACGATGACCGGGCTCGCCGGCACGAATGCGCCCTCGACGTCCTTGCCGCCGACGCGCAGAAAATCGTTGTTGGCCACGCCGTGGTTGAAATACAACTTGCCCTTGTACCCGCGCTCGACGAGCGCGCTGGCGGGAAGCGCGGCCGGTGTTCCCGACGCGCCGATGACGATTGCGTCCGGCTTTGCGGCGACGAGCTTCAGCACCTGACCGGTGACGCTCGTATCCTTCGGCGCGTAGCGCTCGGTCGCGATCAGCGGAATCTTGCGCGCCTGCGCCGCCTTGTCGATCTCGGCGAAAAAGGCTTCACCCAGCGCGTCGTTGAAGCCGATGTAGCCGAGCGTCTTCACGCCGGTCGCCGCGGCGTGCTCGAGGATCGCGCCGGCCATCATCACGTCGGTCTGCGGGGTCTTGAACGACCACGCCTTTTTCGCGTCCATGGGCTCGATGATGCGGATCGACGAGGCGAGCGAGATCACCGGCGTCTCGCCGTCGGCGAACACATCGATCATCGCCAGCGAGTTGGGCGTGGTGGTCGAGCCGATGATCGCATCGACCTTGTTCTCGCCGATCAGCTTTTTTGTGTTCTGCACTGCGGTCGTCGTATCGGTGGCGTCGTCAAGCAGGATGTACTCGACGCTCTTTCCCGCGACAGTCTTCGGGCACAACGGAATCGTGTTCTTTTCGGGAATGCCGAGGGAAGCGGCCGGCCCGGTCGCGGACACCGTCACGCCGATCCTGACCTGCGCTTGCGCGGACGCCGCGAAACCGAGCGCAAGCGCGGTAAGCAGGGCGCCGAGAACAGCGTTGCTCATGATTTTTCCTCCGATGAGTCGAGGCCGAATCATAACGGAACTGGGCATCGTGCCGTTGCGGCTCGGGCATAATCCGTCGCTGTTGCTCGCCCGTGGGAGAAGGCATGCGGACCAGGGAACCCAGGAAACGAGGCGCGCGCTGGCGCCTCCTTCCGATGCTGGCGCTCATGGCGTCGTGCTGGGCGCTCGCCGCCGCCGATCCCCACAAGGTGCTGCGCGTCGCGTCACCCGACATCGAGACGCTCGACCCGCAGCAGTACAACGACGATCCTTCCTTCGAGATCATCAGCACGATCTTCGAGGGCCTCTACGAATGGGATTATCTCGCCACGACGCCGACGCTCACGCCGGTAACCGCCGCCGGGCCGCCGCAGATCAGCGCCGACGGCCTCACGTGGACCATCCGCGTCAAGCCGGGAATCTATTTCACGGACGATCCCGCCTTCAAAGGCAAGCCACGCGAGCTCGTCGCCACGGATTTCGTCTACTCGATCATGCGTTGGCTCGATCCCAACCTGCGACGCGGGGGTGCGCCGTCGAGCGCTGATCTGATCGTCGGCGCGCGTGCCGTCGTGGACGCCGCGCGTGCGACCGGCAAGCTTGACTACGATCGACCGATCGAGGGCCTGCGCGCGCTCGACCGTTACACCCTGCAGATGAAGCTCACCAGCGCGAGCTATCCCATCGCGGAAGCGATCCTGGTCTATTTCGTGTGCGCCCGTGAAGTGGTCGACGGCGCGCATGGCGACATTCGCACGCGCCCGGTCGGGACCGGGCCATACAAGCTCAGGGAGTGGAAGAGGGGTTCGCGGCTCGTACTGGAAGCCAACCCGAAGTATCGGGCGATT
>VBCL01000049.1:9251-13772 GCA_005888865.1 Betaproteobacteria bacterium
TGCCGCAGATCGGTGTCGTCGAAGTCGCGTTCATCGAAGAGGACGTGACGCGGCTGCTCGAGTTCGATCGCGGCGCGCTGGATGTCGTGGTGTTGCGCGCCGAAATCGCCGCGAAGCTCTTGACCGACAACAAGCTCAAGCCTGAATACGCGACGCGCGGGATCGTGCGCCACGTCTACACCGAGCCTTATCTGTTCGAGGTGTACTTCAACATGGGCGACCCTGTGATCGGCGGCATGGGGAACGACCGAGTCGCGCTGCGCCGCGCGATCGCACTTTCCTTCGACCGGAAAACACTGATCGACGTTGTTTACGCTGGACAGGCGCTGCCGGCCAATCAGCTCGTTCCGCCCGGTGTCGCAGGCCATGATCCCAGGCTTCCACCGCCGCCGGCCGCGGATCCCGCAGCGGCCAACGCGCTGCTCGATCGCTTCGGCTTCAAGCCGCGCGATGCCGAAGGCTATCGCCTGTCGCCGGACGGCAAGCCATTGACGGTGACTATGTCGCTTCGCACCGGCGCGATCTCGCGCGAGACCGCCACGCTGTGGAAGAAGAGCTTCGACGCGATTGGCTTGCGCAGCGACTTCCACCTCGCGCCGTTCCAGGACGTGATCAAGGAGCTCGAAGGAGGCAACTTCCAGATGTTCTCCGGAGGTTACGGCGGCACGCCTTCGGGCTACTCGCAGCTGTGGCAGGTCGACCCCCGGCAACCCACCACGGTGAACGTCTCCCGCTTCAAATCGTCCGAGACGCCGCGCCTGATCGATGCGTTCTTCGCGAGCCCCGACGAGGCCGGGCGCGTCGCCGCGGCGCGCAAGGCGTCCGAGATCGCGGCCAGCTACGTGCCGGTGTTGCCGACCATTTTCCGTCAGCAAAACGACTTCACGCAGCCCTGGCTATTGGGCTACAGCCCGATGCGCTTCGCCACCTACTGGAAGTACCTCGACATCGATCTCGCGCGGCGGCAACGCGCGGGCCACTAGCACCTGGGAGTTTGCCGCTACGCCTTGAGGGATTGCGCCCGCAGCGAGGCGTCGCACTTGGCGCGGACCGGATCGCCCGCGGGAAGCTTCGCACACACGCCATCCATCTGTCCGCGGATACGACCGAGCGCCGCGCGCTGCACGGGGTCCTTGCTCCAATCGCCGAGCTTCCTGCCCATGCGTTCGAGCGCTCGGAGGTTGCGGTCGTAGAAGGTATCGGGGACCGGGTCGAGCTCGCCGATCACGCTTCCCGCCGCGTGCTCGATGCGTGCGGCGTCCTGCGGCGCGAGCTCGACCAGCGCATTAACGTAGCGGACTCCCCATTGCAGTCGTGTCGCGGGACCTCGTGCGGAGGCGTATGACTGGGCATACCAGTCGAGTGCGCCCGCCTTGTCGCCGCGCTTCTTGGCGACCTCCGCCAGATCGACCATGAAGTAGTACGGCGAATGCGAGCGCTTGAGCTCCGCTTTCAACAGCGTCTCCGCGTCGTCGAGGAGGCCCGCTTGGACCATGGCATCCGCCGCAGCGTCGATCACCGCTTGTCGTGCGTAGGGATCGGTCGTTTCGCGATCGGCGCGAGCCACTTGTTCGCGCACGGTCTTGAGCAGCGCCGGGGGCAACGGCGCGTCCTTGGCGTCGAGCCGCGCGAGTCCGACTTGAGCCGAGAGCGCGACCAGCCGATCGGTCGTGGACAGGCTCGCGTCGGCGACGAGCCGATCGAGCGCGGCAGTCCAGGCCGCAACCAGACGCCCACGTTCGGGCGACTTCGGCGCGGTGGCGAATCCCGCGATCTTGTCGGCGTATTCGGTGAGCGTGTCGAAGTTCTCGCGCACAAGACGCGGATCGCCGAGCACGGCGAGAAGCCGCGCGGTCGCGGCCGCGTCGGGCGAGGGCTTCGCGCCCTTGGCCGATGCCCCCGCGGCGAGCGCCTTGAGCTCGAGACGCACCGCCGTCTCCTTTTGCTCCGCGGGGCAGGCCTGCGCCAGCCGCTTCAAGGTCGGCGCGACGTTCTTCTGCGGAATCAACTGCTGCTCGTCGGTAATCCAGGAGTAGTAGGCGAGCATGCGCCAGTCGTCGGCCGAGAGCGCTGCATGTCCGCGGCCCCCGGAAAGCGCCGCCGCCAGCGTGTCCTTGACCGGGCGCGCGCCGTTCATGCCCATGGTCAGCACGCGCATGTACTGCTCGGGGTCGGCTTCGCCGGGCAAGCGCACGACTTCGCGGCCGTCGGGATTGAACAGGATCATCGTCGGATAGCCGACGACGTTGAAGCGTGCGCCGAGCTTCTGCGCGCTCGGGCTGTCGCCGTCGATGTACACCGGAACGAAATAGCGCGAGCGCTCGATGAAGTCCTGACGGTTGAACAGCGTCGCCTTGACCTGGTTGCAGGGTGGGCACCACACCGCGCCCCAGTACAGGAACAGCGGCTTGTGGTCCGCCTTGGCCGCGACGAACGCAGCATCGACGTCGTCCTTGCGCCAGGCGATGCCGTCTTCGTGGAGGGCAGCCGGCGCCTTCGAAGCTGCGACGGTCTGCGGCGCCGCAGAGGACGTCTTGGGCGGCTCGGGGGCCGGCGAGCACGCGGCGAGCGCGAACATCAGAACGGGTACGAGCAAGCGCAGTGGGAGCGTCATGGGATTCGAGCCAGCGGAGGTCAACGTTGTTAGCGTACCACTGCGGACGCTTAAGGGGAGACCCGCGCCGGCAGATGCAGGAACCCGCGGAAGCGGGCGCGGCCGCCGCGCACAGGCTCGCCGGCGAGCGCGTAGTCGGGAAAGCGCGCCAGGAAGCGCGCCAGGGCGACCTGCGCCTCGAGCCGCGCAAGGTTCAATCCCGCGCAGGTATGAATGCCGAAGGCGAAGGCGACGTGCCGATTCGGTTCGCGGGCGACGTCCAGCCGGTCCGGATCGGGGAACTGCGCCGGATCGCGGTTCGCAGCGCCGATGCCGATGGTGATGCGCGACTCCAGCGGCAACCTGATGCCGCCGACGACGACCTCCTGGGTCGTGATGCGATTGCCCACTTTCGAAGCGCAGGAATTCCTCCACCGCTGTCCCGATCGCCGCGTTGCCGGAAAGACGCGCGATCAGCTTCGCTTTCTCGTCAGGCCACTCCGCCAGCGCGTGCAGCGCATTGCCGATCAGGTTGGTCGTCGTTTCGTGACCGGCGTTGAGCAGGAAGATGCACTGGTGCAGCAGCTGATTTTCGGTCAGCCGCTCGGTGTCGTCCTCACCGAGGATGAGGCGCGTCAGGACGTCGACGTTCGGGTCGCGCAGATGCGCACGGCGCTCTGCGACCAGGACCTTGAGGTAGGCGAGCATGTCGGTGACCGCGGCATTGCCCGCGACGGCGCGTTCGGGTGTGAGCACCGGCTCCAGCGCGCCCAGGATCGCGAGCGACCAGTCGCGCAGCGGGCCGCGCTCTTCGAGCGGAACGCCCAGCAGATTGCCGATGATGCCGATCGGGATCGCCGCGGCGTAGTCCGCGATCAGGTCGACTTCGCCTTTCGCTTCCATCGCCGCGAGCAGCGCGTCGACCAGCTTCACCAGGCCCGGCTCCATGGCGGCAATGTGCCGTTGCGTGAGCGCGCCCACAATCGCGCGCCGCACGTGGGTGTGCAGAGGAGGATCGTTGAAGATCAGGCTGGTCGTGTGGTGCTCGAGCAGAGGCGAGGGCCCGAACTTCGGCCCGAACTCCTTTTTCTTGTCCGAGCTGCACGCCTTGTGGTCCCGGTAGACGGGCAGAATGTCCTCGTAGCGCGTCAGCAACCACGATCCGTCGGGCATCGGCTTCACCGGCGCGTGCTGGCGCAGCGCGTGGTAGTACGGGTAGGGATCCGCGTAGAAATCCGGGGGCAGCGTGCGCAGATCGAACTGCCCGGCGATTTGTTCAGGCGCGAGGGTCAGCGTCGGGGATCGGACAGGGAAGCTCGGCGGCATGGGGCGATGATAGCCTGCTCAGCGGCGCGCGGAAGGGCCAGGAGCCGGCTCGAACCGGTCGATCCCGCGCGGTATGGAACCCGGCGCAAAGTTGCTGGTCTGTTCGGGGTCCGGCCCGGCATGTTAGTTGCTCTGGCCCATGGCAACAGGAGTCAGAGTGATGCGAAATACCATGCCAGGCAGGCTGCGCGGCCGGTGCACGCGATGGGTCGCGGGGTTGATCGCGGTCGCGATGCTCGTCGTCGCGGGCTGCGGCCAGCTTGCGGAAAAAGAGCGGGAGCTGACGTTCCGCGTCGTCCCGGGCACGGCAAGCTGGTTCGGCGGCCTGCCCGCAGGTGTCCAGGAAACCGATCTGGTGGTCGACGCGGGCGGCAAGCCGCAGCGTATCCACGCCTGGTGGTGGCCGGCAGCGACGCAACAGGCGCCGGCAGTGCTCTATCTCCACGGGACGCGCTGGAACCTGACGGGCCAGACCAGCCGCATCGACCAACTGCACGCTTTCGGCTTCTCGGTACTGGCGATCGACTATCGCGGCTTTGGCAAGAGCGATGGCGACCTGCCTTCCGAGCAGACGGTCTACGAGGATGCGCGCATCGCCTGGG
>VBCL01000544.1 GCA_005888865.1 Betaproteobacteria bacterium
TAGATCAGCAGCGAGTCGATCGTCAGCGCCATGGTCACCGCGATGCCATAGGCGGCGGCGAGATTGCTTGAGCTCTGGAAACCGACGACCAGCAACATCACGGCGCACATCAATGTCCAGTTGATGAACGGGACGTAGATCTGACCGATCTGCCGGTCGGAGGTGTGCGTGATAGTCAGCCGAGGGCAATAGCCCATCTGGATTGCCTGACGGGTCAGCGAAAACGCGCCCGAGATCACGGCTTGCGAGGCGATGACGGTCGCGCAGGTCGCGAGCACGACCAGCGGCAGGAGCGCCCAGCTGGGCGCGAGCAGGTAGAACGGATTCTTGATCGCGGCCGGGTCGTGGATGATCAATGCGCCCTGGCCGAAAGAATCGGGGTCGCGCCGAAATGGCCCATGTCGGCATAGAGCGCCTCGGTGCCCGTGACCGCCAGCACGACTGCACCAAGCGCGAGGAATGCGGCAAGCGGATTGCCGGTCAGAAATCCGAACGCGTAGGCCGGATTGAGGGCCGCCAGGACCGCCGGGTCGCGTGCAATCTGCATCGCTCCGAGCAGCGCCAGCACCGCGAACCACAGGCAAACCACCGGACCGAACAGAACGCCGACGCTGGCGGTCCCGTTCCGCTGGATCGAGAACAGCCCGATGAGGACTGCGAGCGTGAACGGAATCACGAACGGCTTGAGCGCGGGCGCCATCACTTCGAGCCCCTCGACTGCGGAGAGCACCGAAATCGCCGGCGTGATCATGCCGTCGCCGTAGAACATCGCCGCGCCGAATATTCCGAGAACGATGAGCCACCGGCGTCCGCTTCGATCGGTGAGCCCGCGCGAGACGAGCGCGGTGAGCGCCATGATGCCGCCTTCGCCATTGTTGTCGGCGCGCATGATCAGCGTGACGTACTTGAGCGTGACGATGATCGTGATCGCCCAGAACACGACCGAGAGAATGCCGTAGACATTCTCTTCGGGGCCGTGCGCTCCGGTGAAGCACTCGCGCAGCGTGTACAGCGGACTCGTGCCGATGTCGCCGAAAACAACGCCGATGGCGCCGACGATGAGCGGCGCGAGCGGCTTGCGACCAGTGACAGTGGTAACTTCCTCGCCGGGCGGCGCCGTTAGCATGCACTCTCGTCCGAGCGGCGCGCGAAGCGGATATTGAGCTGTTTCAACTTGCGATAGAGGTGGGTCCGCTCGAGACCCGCGCGCTCCGCGACGCGGCTCATGTTGCTCTGCTCCTTGCCGAGCAGTTGCTCGAAGTAGATCCGTTCGAAAGCTTCGCGCGCCTCGCGCAAGGGCAACTCGAAAAAGCGCGCGGTGAGCTCCGGCGCGACCGCAGCCGGGGGCAGCATCGCGCTGTCGCCGAGAAGCCTGCGCACGTGGTCCGCGGTAATCTCGGTGTTCACCGTCAGCGCCAGGTTGGCGATGACGCTGTGTAGGTGGTCGAGGTTGCCCGGCCAGTACGCGCCCGAGAGCGCCGCGACCGCGCCGCTGTGCAAAGTTGCTTGCGTGCGCTGGCTCGACGAGATTTCGCGCCAGAAGCGCTCGACCAGCGCCGGAATGTCGTCGCGCCGCTCGCGCAGAGGCGGCAGCATCACTGCGCCTGCGGAAAGCGTCGCCAGCAGCCCCGCATCGAAGCGGCCGTCGGCGGCGAGATTGCCCAGTTGCTCGCTGCTGCTGCACACGAGAATCGTGTTGTGCTTCTCGAGCTTCGGCAGCAGAAACGCGAGCCCCTTCTGTTCTGCTTTCGAGTAGCCGCCGATCTCCCCGCAGTAGAGCAACCCGTCGCGGGCTTCCTCGAGCACCTGCAGCGGATTCGCGATCAGCCGCACGCCGCCCTGAAGCGAGACGAACGGCGTGTCGGGCACGTGCATCGCGCGCGCGGCAATCTCGTGACCGGTTCCCGCTTCCCCGATGAGCAGAATCGGCCGCGCCGCACGCAGCAGCTGCTCGATGGCACGTTCGGCTTCGATGACCGGCGTGCTCGTGCCCAATGGCGTCAGCGATATGCGGCGCGGACCCTGGCCTGCGCCGGTCTTGAGCGCCCGTGTCACTGTCGCCAGGAGCTTCTGCAATCCGACCGGCTTTTCGAGGAAGTCGAAAGCGCCGATCTTGGTCGCCTCGACAGCTGTCTCGATCGTGCCGTGCCCGGACATCATCACCACCGGCATGGTGAGCTGGCCACCCACGGCCCATTCGCGCAGCAAGGTCACGCCATCGGTATCCGGCATCCAGATGTCGAGCAGAACGAGCGCGGGCTGATTGTGCGCGCGGTAGCTGCGCGCTTCACCCGCGTTTTCCGCGAGACTCACCCGGTAACCCTCGTCCTGCAGGATTTCGGAGAGCAGTTCGCGGATGCCGACCTCGTCGTCGACGATCAGAATTTCCTTCGGTAGCGACATCACGGCTTGGTCCCTTCCAGCGGGAAGTACAAGGTTACCCGTGCGCCCCGCGGTCGCCGGTTTTCTATCGTGACACGGCCGTGGTGCTCGTCGACGATTTTTTTTACGATCGCGAGCCCCAGCCCGGTGCCCTTGGCCTTGGTCGTTACATAGGGTTCGAATGCGCGACGCATCATATCCTCAGGGAACCCGCTCCCGGCATCCGCAAAGGACAGCATCGCTTCGTCGGCTCGCAGTGCGACGGCGAACTCGTAACTGGGGTGCTCGACGTCGACTTGCGCGTCGAATGCGTTCTGGATGAGGTTATGGAACACCTGGCGCAGCCGGGTCGGTTCGCCCTGGATGACGGCGTCGTGCTCGGGAAGCTTCAGCGAGACGTAGGGCCGCAGATTTTCATACAAGGCGAGCACATCGAGCAAGAGGCGGTTGAGATCGACCGGCTGCATCTTGCCG
>VBCL01000050.1:0-18972 GCA_005888865.1 Betaproteobacteria bacterium
CGCCGCAGCGGCAGCATAATCTTCGTCGTCGGGCTTGATTGGCATTTGGCTTCCTCCTTCGGTCAGTTCCGAGAACAGACTTCACCGAACGTTGGGTGGAAATTGTTCACAGCCCAGCGCCGTGTCCGCTATGGTCGCTCCCCCTGCGTTCAGAAACTCTCGCACCAACTCCTCGGCATAGGCAAGGATCGCCAGCGCGTCGGCCCGGCTTTCGGGAAGCTGGATGGCGCTGTGCGGCGAAGCAGATTGTCGCAGGCCCTGCGAAGCAGTCGGCCTTGTGATCGTTCCAGTACTCTCTGGCAAGCTCGCTTAGGTCCCGCAATTCACATTACTGCGGCTTCATTCCTGCCCGCCTGCAGGCTTCCTTTACAGCCTGGAGGGCAAGTCTACGGGCTTCGGTGTGGACGTCGGCTCGACGGACACAAGGCCCAACAACGCAGCCCCGCTCCGGGTGGTCGATGCGCATCAGTCCCTCCAAAAATCCTTGAACCGGTCCGGGGCAAGCTCGGTATAGCGGACAGTGTGTTGGATGTTGCGATGTCCGAGGTAGGCTTGGAGTGCTCGGGTATCGTGACCTCGTTTGACCAGGGCGAAGCCGCAGGCATGGCTGGCGGGCATGAAGCGCTGGGGTGACAGGCGCGGGCGTCCCACGTCCCATCGACTGCGACAGCAATCGGGCGATGGGACCCCTGAAATTAGGGGGTACCGGGGGGGCGGGCCCGGAAGCAGCACCCGCACATCGGTGCGGTTCTCGAGCGAGAGCCGCAACGGCTGCCGGGGGTGTGGATCGCAGGCGACCGACTCCACGACCTCCTCGGCAAGCGCCGGGCGTTCCTGACCGCCAAGCGCCTGCTCACCAATCAGACGTTCCGCGATATCCACCGCACCGATACGCTCGACGTCAATCAGCGGCTGAAGATCACGAGCCTCACGTTCCTGTTCACCGACCTCAAGGGCTCGACCGAGCTCTACGAGCGGGTGGGCGACCTGGTCGCGTTCGATCTGGTGAAGGAACACTTCCAGATCCTGCACGAGATCATCGCCGCCGAATCCGGTGCCGTGGTGAAGACGATCGGCGATGCGGTGATGGCGACCTTTCCCACGCCCGATCGCGCGCTCGCGGCCGCGCTGCGGATGCGCGAAGCGATGCTCGGCCTGAATGAAAAGCACCGGAGCGAGGATCTGCTGCTCAAGATCGGCATCCACGAGGGACCCTGCCTTGCGGTCACCCTCAACGACCGGCAGGATTACTTCGGGCAGACCGTGAACATCGCCTCGCGCGTGCAGGCGCTCGCCGTATCGCGCTCGATCCTCGCCACGGGCTCGGTCGTCGACCACCCGCGGGCGTCGGAGATCCTGCAGACCGACGGCATCAAGCCCACGGCGCGGCGCCTGCCCCTGCGCGGCATCACGGACGAGGTCTCGGTGTACGAGATTCCGTAAGCACGTCGCTTTACTCCCGCACCTTGCCGCCGCACCCGGACACAGGCGCGGCGGGCCTCTTTTTTGCGTAAACGATTTGTGAACGACAGCCGAATCGTTTAAAGCGTCAGCAATCTTTACATTCGTTGTAGCTTTCAAGTGCAATCAATTGTTTTAACGCGTTATTTAATCTGGCCTCGAACTTGCTTACCTCAATCCAGCAAGCCCATATTGGGGGAAACAAGTAGTGAAAAAGTCATGGATTGGGTGGATGCCGGTTGGAGCGCTTTTCCTCGCGACTTCGGTCGCGCTCGGCAACCCGTTCTCCGGCCCTAATCCGCAGGGGGGAAACCTCACCTGGAGCGGATTCTCCAATGGCTCGGTCGCGGCCAGCATCAGCGGCAACAACGGCGCCAGTTATGAGAACGTTCTCGCAGGTCAGTTCGTGGGATTCTTCGATCCGAACAGCGAGGCAGACGCCCCCGGCGCCGAGGCCGACGATTTTTTACGCTTCTTCTGCATCGACATTAGTCAGTCGGCGGCGGGCGGGCCGCTTCCCTACACTCGCACGCTGGGCGTTCCAGACGCAACCAGGGCCGCTCAGCTAACCCGGCTCTTCGATCAGTTCTACCCGAACAAGACGACGGGGACGTATTACTCCGGTGGGCCGACCAACTTCGGCAGCTTCGCCTCCGCCGACGAGTCGGCAGGCTTCCAGCTCGCGGTCTGGGAAATCTGGTTCGACGACGGGCTGAGTCTCTCTGCCGGAACGTTCCGGGCAACGTCCAGCCCTGCGGTGCTGGGGTGGGCCGACCTCTATTTGGGTGCGGCGGCAGGCGGGCCCACACCTGACGGATGGACGTTCTACGATTTCACGAACGATTCCTACCAGGATTATCTTTCGGTCACTTACACGACTCCGCTGAGGACGACTCCGGAGCCGGGCACAGTCATCCTGCTTTGCATCGCGGCCTTCACAGCGTGGGCCGCGATGCGCCGCCGGCAGACAGCATAGACTCCTCTGCTAGCGTTCTTGAGGGCCGCACGAATTGTGCGGCCTTTTTTTTGGGCCGAGCGGGCCGCCGCGACCATCGCGCGCGGCGCCGTATAATTTGTCGAAATCGGCCCGACAGGAGGACGACACGATGAAACGCGCGACGAGGCGATGGTTCCTTGCGTTCCTCTTCATCTTGGCGAGTGGTGCCGTCTTCGCCGAGGACACGCTCAAGCTCGCCATCGGCCAGCGCGGCAACTGGGAGAACGCAGCCCCGGAGCTCGGCCAGAAAGCCGGCATCTTCAAGAAACATGGGCTCTCGCTCGAGCTTCTCTATACGCAGGGGGCGGGCGAGACGCTGCAGGCGGTGATTTCGGGCAGCGTCGACGTAGGCATCGGTGTCGGCACCGCTGGCGTGCTCGGCGCGTTCGCCAAGGGAGCGCCAGTCCGTGCGATCGCCAACTCGATGACAGGCGCCGACGATCTGTTCTGGTACGTTCCCGCAACCTCGCCGATCAAGAACCTCAAGGACGCCGGCGGCAAGACCATCGCCTATTCGACCACCGGGTCGTCGACGAACCTCGCGGTGCTGGCGTTCATCCGGCAATTCGGTGTCGATGCGAAGCCGGTCGCGACGGGGAGTCCGTCTTCCACGTTCACGCAGACGATGTCGGGCCAGGTCGACATCGGCTGGTCGTCTCCGCCGTTCGGCGTCGAGGCATTGCAGCAGGGCCGCATCCGCATCGTCGCCCGCGAGAGCGACGTGCCGGCGTTTCGCAATCAGACCGTCCGGCTGATGATCACCAACACGACGACTGCAGAGAAACGGCGCGATGTCCTCGACCGCTTCGTCCAGGCGTGTCGCGAAACGCTCGAGTGGATGTATTCGGACCCCGCTGCGCTCAAGGCTTATGCCGAGTGGGTCGCCATTCCCGAACCCCTCGCCAAGGACGTCCGCGATCAGTTCTTTCCCAAAGAGAACCTGCGGCTCGAGCGACTGTCCGGCCTCGAAGAGGCGATGGCGGACGCGGTGAGCCTCAAGTTCCTGCCGGCGCCGCTCACCAAGCAGCAGCAGGAGGAATTGTTCAAGTACTACGCGCGAGGCGCGAGGCAGTAGGCGGTGTTCGCTGTGCCGTCGTCCCCGCGGAAGCGGGGACCCCGTGTCTTTGTCCCGACGCCGCTGGATTCCCGCGTTCGCGGGAATGATGAACAAGAAATTCGCTATTCGATCGGGCCCACCGCCCGCTGCCAATACTCCCACGCCCGCGGCAGCTGGGTGTCATTGACGGCAGCGGCCTTGGCCGCTTCCCGCGCATTAAGAAAAGTCACTTCGCCGAGTGCGGTCGCCTGGATCTGCAACCGGGCGTTGACCTCGGCATAGATCGCGCGGTACACGGCCTGCTCGACTGATGCGCCGACGACCGTCGAGCCGTGTCCGCGCATCAGCACCGTCGAATGCGAGCCGAGCGCCGCGGCCAACGCCTCCCCGAGGGGTCCGCTGCTGATCAGCATGTCCGTGTCCTCGGCGACATCGCGGATCTCGAACAGCGCGCTGCCTTCGCCGAGAAACCCGCTCATGTGAAACACCGGGCGCAGCGACTGCTGCGTCACGCCGAACGGAATCACGCTGGGCGAATGACTGTGCACGACCGAATTCACGTCGGTACGCGCACGATAGATCTCGGCGTGGATGAAACGCTCGAGATATACGCGCCGGCCGGCCGCGTCGAGGGCGGTCCCGTTCAGGTCGAAGGTAACGATATCCGCGCGCCGCACGAGGCTCGGGGCCATGTTGCGCGCGAGCAGGAAATGCCCGGCCGTCTTGTCGTGCCGCACGCTGACGTGGCCAAAGCTGTCGACGATCCCCTGGTGGTGCAGGATTCGATTGGCGAGGACGAGCTTGTCGACCAGTGCCGGATCGGGAGCGGATGTCGTCATAGCGGCGGCTCGATCGATTGTAACGAATCTTGGCCCGCATTGCGGCCGCCGATCCTGGGTGCGTCCGGTAGCGGTGCAGTATCGTTGCCGACAACGGATAGTCTGAACCTACATTCGAAAAGTCGAGTCTGACCCTACTTTCGCTGTCCCGCCGTTCCCGCTTTTAGCGTAAGCTTTTTGGCGACAATCGAACCGTCCGCTCATGGCCAGGCCCTCGCTGCTTGATATCAAGCGTTTTTTCCGCGCCGCTTCGCAGGGACGGCACTCGGAGTCGCGCGCCAGCGGAAAGCTTGCCGGACGGGTGATCGGACTCGGCCATGCGCTGCTCTCTGAGCGCGGTGAGGTCTCGGGGGCGCGCTTGGCCAAGGACGCCGTGGCCGCGTACCGCGCGCTCGATCCCGACGGCCTTCGCGTTTTCTTCGACCTCCTGGTGGAGCAGTTCTCGCCGGATCCGGAAGAAGTGGAGCGCTGCGCCTCCGCGTATCGCGACGAGCCCTCCCAGGCCAACCTCATCGCGCTGCAACACGCGGTCGAGCCCCCCCGCCAGGAGCTCTTCCGGCGGCTCAACATGGCCCCGGGGGGCACGGGCGTGCTGGTCGACATGCGCGGTTGGCTGTTGAACGAGATCGGCGCCAACCCGCAATGGACCGGCATCGAAGCCGACCTCGCACACCTGCTCGCCTCCTGGTTCAACCGCGGCTTTCTCGTCCTGCAGCGCATCGACTGGCGCACGCCGGCGCTGGTGCTGGAGAAGCTCATCCACTATGAAGCCGTGCACCAGATCCAGGGATGGGACGACCTGCACCGCCGGCTGGATACCGATCGGCGCTGCTACGCGTTTTTCCATCCGGCTCTGCCGGACGAGCCGCTCATCTTCATCGAGGTCGCCTTCACCCGCGGCATGAGCGCAAGCGTGCAATCGCTGCTCGAGACCGATTCTCCGCTGGTCGAGGCGGAATCGGCGAACTGCGCGATCTTCTACTCGATCACCAGTTGCCAGGCGGGGCTGCGTGGCGTGTCGTTCGGCAACCTGCTCATCAAGCAGGTCGCCGAGGATCTCGGGCGCGAATTTCCGAACCTGAAGACGTTCGCGACGCTCTCGCCGATTCCCGGCTTCCGCAACTGGCTCACCGAGACCGCCCCGGAGCACCCTGCGCTACTGCCTATTCTCGAGCGTTTCGACGGGCCGGATTGGCACACGACCGGCGCGGCGACGAGCGATCTGCAACCCGAGCTCACGCGCCTGTGCGCGTACTACCTTCTGTACGCCAAGAATGGGCATCACGAGCCGCTCGACACCGTGGAGCGCTTTCACCTCGGCAACGGCGCGCGGCTGGAGCGTATCAACTGGCTCGGCGACACGTCGCCTGCCGGATTGCTCCGCTCCGCCGGGATGATGGTCAATTACGTCTATCACCTCGGCGACGTGGAGCGCAATCACGAGGCCTACGCCCGCGAGCATCGGGTCGTCGCTGCGCGGCGCATCGAGGCAGCGGCCCGCGAATCGCTGCTTGGGCCGCGCAGCGAACGGCAACCCGCGACGGACCGGTAGCGAGCGTTGGACGACGGCTCGATCGGCGCGCGAGCCGCAGCGGTTATCTGAGTTCGACCTCCGAATAAAGCGCCTTCGATTTTGTGCAGGACAGGACGCTGTGCGACGATGACGTGCAGCTTCGTTTCGCGGGTGATTCCACAACGTCGGATCCTCGAGGGAATGTCGCGTTTCCTGACAGTGTTCTCTTGCGCATCGGGGCCAGTGCCTAATAAGCGCCTGATTCCATGAGCGGCGCTCTTTTTCGCATGCTTATTGCTTGCTAACCGCATCGCGGCAAATCCGCGGGCGCCCGGCTGCGCGGTCCTGCGATGGATCGTTTGCCAGCGCAACAACCCCGATCGAGGCTTTATGCGCCCGTACCTGGTAAGAAGTCTCGGCCAAGCTCAAGCGGGACGCCCTTCGCTTCCCGGCACGAAGCTCGTCAAGCTGCCGGACCACGCCGACTCGAGGGGCTGCCTGATCGCCCTCGACCGGGATCAGTCGCTACCCTTCGATATCAGACGGGTGTACTGCATCTACCAGGGCCACGCAAAATCGATTCGCGGTGAACACTCGACGTCCGCCCATTGCGCGCTGGTTGCGGTGCAAGGCGCCGTCGACGTCGACCTGGACAATGGTCAGGATCAGACGTCGATGTGTTTGTCGCGAAGCGATCAGGCGCTGTGCATACACGCCGGGGTGTGGTTGCGTCTGCGCAACTTCGTCGATGAAGCCATCGTGCTCGTGGTGGCCTCGAAGCTTTATGCCGAGGCGGCGTATTTCGACCATCCAAATCCGGAGTTGCTGAAGCCGATCCCGAAAGCTCGATGGCGATGATCCCGCTTGGCGCCCCTCAGTTGCGCTTCAGGCGGTTCTCCGCTGCCCTAGGGGGAGCAATCCAGGGAGTTTTCGACGGTACCCAGTTCATCCTTGGGCCGAGGGTCGAAGCCTTCGAGGAGGACTTCGCAACGTACTTGGGGGTGCGGCACTGCATCGGGGTCAATTCCGGCACCGATGCGCTCATCCTGGCCCTGCGCAGCCTCGGGATTGGCGCCGGGGACGAGGTCATCACGGTATCGATGAGCTTCACCGCGACGGCCATGGCCGTGCTCCACGCGGGGGCGCAGCCGCGCTTCGTCGACGTCGATCCGGTGACCCGCTGCATGGACCTTGCGCAGGTCGAGGCGGCGGTGACTTCACGAACCGTGGCGATCCTCCCGGTTCATCTGCATGGCTATCCCATGGACATGCCGCGCCTCATGGCGCTTGCCGAACGCCATCGGCTTGCAGTCGTGGAAGATTGCGCGCAGGCGCATGGCGCCCGCATCGACGGGCGTGTGGTCGGGAGCTGGGGACACCTCGGAGCTTTCTCTTTCTATCCGACGAAGAACCTCGGTTGCCCGGGCGACGGCGGCGCGGTCGTGACCGGGGATCCGGCCCTGGCCGCGCGGGTGCGGGCGTTGCGTACCTATGGCTGGTTCGACGAGCAGCGCGTCAGCGCCGAGCTGGCCCTTAACTCCAGACTCGATGAGCTTCAGGCCGCCGTTCTGAGCGCGCTCCTCCCTCATCTCGACGAAGGGAACCACGAACGGGCGCTGCTCGCGGCTCGATATCGCACGCTGCTGGAGGGCGTCGACGTCGGACTGCCGTCGTATCATCCCGGCCGTGTATCACCAATTCGCGATCTGTGTCCGACAACGTGACGCGCTTCGGTCGTATCTGAAGGAACAGGCTGGCATCGAAACCGGCATACACTATCCGGTTCCAATTCACCACCAACCATTGTTCGCCGGTTATGCCACGACGCCGTTGCCGGTGACCGACGATCTCGCGCGAAGCATGGTCAGTCTGCCCATCCAGCCGGAGGTGGTCGGCGATCAGGTCGCGGACATCGTTCGAAACGTCAGGGATGGAATATCCGAATGCAGGGGGTTGTGATCTATGGCGTGGGCTCTCCAGTGGTTGTCGATATCGAGTCGAGCCTCGAGCGTGCAGGAGTTCGTGTCGTCGCGGCGGTGAGGAACGTTCCCGGCGCCGTGCATCTGCTCGACAGGACGACGCTGATGGAGACCGCGGAGGTGACACCCGAGGTCAGGTCGTACCCGTTCGTGGTTCCGTTGTTCACCCCCGCCAATCGGCAGAAGGCGGCGCGCGAGGCCCTCGCATCGGGTTTCGAGCACGCTCTGTCGCTGATCGACGCGAGCGTCGCCTGCCCGCGCGCAATGCAGTGGCTGCAAGGTCTTTACGTGAATTCGGGTTGCAGCCTGGGCGCCGCAAGCCGGTTCGATACGTTCGTGTTTATCAATCGCGGCGCCAGCGTAGGGCATCACGTCGAGCTTGGAGCCTTCGCCTCCATCGGCCCCGGCGCGGTGATCGCGGGACAGGTGCGCATGGGCAAAGGCGCCGTCGTCGGTGCCGGGGCGGTGGTGCTGCCGGGACTCACCATCGGCGACAACGCCGTGGTCGGGGCGGGATCGGTCGTGACAAAAAGCGTCCCCGACCATTGTCTTGCTCTGGGCAATCCCGCGCGTATCGTCCGCGACGACATTCCCGGGTATGGGAATATGAGCGTCACTGACTGATTGTCGAAGTGGGATCTTAGGGCCGGGGGGGCCATGAGGGAGAGACAACCACACGTCACCGTGGCGATGATCACCTACAACCACGAAAAGTTCGTGGGCGACGCCGTACGAAGCATTCTCGCGCAGACCTACGCGGATTTCGAGCTCGTCATCGTGGACGATGGCTCGACCGACGCTACCGCGGAGGTGATTCGTGGCCTTCGGGACGAAAGGATCGTCTACCTGCGTCAGGAAAACCAGGGGCCGAGCGAAGCACGCAACGCCGCGCTGCGCGTCGCGCGCGGAACGCTGATCGCCCAGATGTCCGGAGATGACGTGGCCGAACCCGCTCGCCTGGAGCGCCAGGTCGCTTGTCATCGCGACCGACCGAACTCGGTGATCTTCAGCCATTGCACGTTCATAGGAGACGACAGCCGCGCAATCGACGGTGCTCGCTGGGAGAAGCTGACCAACAGACCCAACTGGACGGGTGATGCAACGCTTCGCTACCTGTATCTCGACGGCAACTGCTTCCTCGCTCCTTCGGCACTGGCGGCGCGGTCGGCTTTCGAGGCCGTCGGCCCGTACAACCCGGTGATGCTCCAGTTGCAGGACTACGACATGTGGGTTCGCTTCCTCCTCAAAGGTTACGAACCCCACATCGTCGAGGAACCGTTGATGCAGCACCGCATACGCGCCGGCGGTGCGAACCTCAGCTCACCGAGCCACGGCTCCAATGTACGGGCGCACTTCGAGAGGCAGCGCCTGTTGCGCGAGTTCCTGACGATTAACCGAGCTCGGCGCGTTGTCGAGATCTTCCCGGATGCCGCGAGCCTCGGCTATCCGCTCGATGACGATCTCGTCCCGTTTCTCCTCGTCATGATCGGTCTCAAGGCCGAGCCCCAGCGCAACGTCTTGCAAACCTTTGCCGCCGATCTGCTCATGGAGTTGATGGAGAACCCGGCTACCCGGAAACTGCTCTCGGAGAAGGCGGGTTTTCACCTTCCCGATTTGTTTCGGATCCTCGGCCAGATTGATCCGTTCAACGCCCAGCGACTAAGAACGCGGCTCGGGAGCACTCAAAAGCAACTCAAGGAGCTGATCGAGTCGAGAACCTGGCGAGTGGCTCGCACGCTGCGCAGCCTGACGACCGGCCTGATCGGGCGTCATTGAACACTCGACCCGGCGGAATCGTGCGCGCCATCGAGCTCGACCATGTGACGAAGGAATATCACCTCTCGCCTTCGAATAGTCTCAAGGCGACGGTGTCGAGCGGGATGGCTCGCCTTTTTGGGCGAACCACGACCCATGCCCCTCCGTTCAAGGCACTCGATGACGTGAGCTTCTGCGTCGAGCCGGGGGAAGTGGTCGGCATCATCGGACGCAATGGCGCGGGCAAGAGCACGCTCCTCAAGATGCTGGCGCATGTCACGCAACCTACGCGGGGCAAGGTGGCGATCCGCGGCAGCGTCGCCCCGCTGATCGAGGTGGGCGCAGGGTTCGTCGGGGATCTCACGGGTCGCGAGAACGTCTATGTCAATGCCGCGATCCTCGGCCTGTCGCGCTCGGAGATCAGCAGGAAAATGGACGAGATCGTTGCGTTCGCCGAGCTCGAGCAGTTCATCGATACGCCGCTCAAGCGCTACAGCTCCGGCATGGCGGTCCGCCTCGGGTTCGCAGTCGCAACCAGCGTGGACGCCGATGTCCTGATCATCGACGAAGTTCTGGCGGTGGGCGACCTCGATTTCCAGAAGAAATGCTTCGACCGGATGGAAGACATCATCAAGCAGAAGAACAAGACGCTGCTGATCGTCGGCCATAATGTGCGGCAACTCGAACGGATCTCGACGCGGATGATCCTTCTCGACAAGGGGAAGCTCGTCCTCGACGACCTTCCCGCCAGGGTCTGCAATCTGTACTTCGAACGCATGTCCCGGACCAGCGACGAGCGGGCGGTTACCGAGAATCGAAACCTGCGGCCGCTGAACGATAGCGGCGAGATCGAGGTTACCACCGTCGAGGTCTTTTCCGACGGAGCCTCGACACCGACCGACGACGTCGTGCTCCACAAGGCCATGTCCGTTCGTGTGCACTTCACCGCTCACCGACGGATCGCCTTTCCCGAAGTCATCATCGGATTTCACACGAACGACTTCGTCTATGTCGGGTCGGCGAGCTCCACCGTGCGTCGCGAGCGTGAGCAGGCGTTCGAAGGAGCGCAGGTGCTTCAATGTACGCTCCCGGACATGGTGCTGCGCCCGGGCATCTATTACGTCAGGCTGGTCTTTTCGGACCAGTTTCATCGCCTCATCTGGTACGGCGAGAGCTTGAGGAAGTTTCGAGTCGTCGCCGACGAAGCCATCGACAGCGCTAAGCTGCCCGAGCGCGGATTGGTCGATCTACCCATCGCTTGGACGTTTCGCTCGCCCGGTTGACCCGAGGGTGCACTCCTAGCCCGACTGCCACAGCGCACGAACCCGCGAAGCAATATCGATGGTTGGCTCCGGTTCGCGTGCATGATGCGGGCCGCGATCATCGCGATCGCCCGCTTCGGGCCAGACCCGCGCCTCGAAACGCTCCGCGAGTCCATCGGGAATGAAACGCGTCCGCGAAGCGTAGACGTGGCGGTCGCCGTGCATCGCCTGCGCGTGCACATAGAACCGCTGCGGCACGATGAGGTGCAGATGGTCCTTGGCGCGCGTCATCGCCACGTACAGCAGGCGGCGCTCCTCCTCGATTTCCTCGCTCGTTCCGGTGCTCATGTCGGATGGAATGCAGCCGTCGACGACGTTGAGGATGTGCACCGTCTTCCACTCCTGCCCTTTGGCAGAATGAATGGTCGAGAGGATGAGGTAATCCTCGTCACGCCCCGGCACACCGGCTTCGTCGCTGGTCGCAGCGGGCGGATCGAGGGTGAGCTCGGTGAGAAAACGCTCTCGCGACGAATACGTGGCGGCGATCTGCTGGAGCTGGGCAATATCCCGCTGCCGCACGACAGCATCCTCGTAGACGCGCTGCAAATGCGGCTCGTACCAGCGCGCGACCTGCTCCAGCTCGGCGGGCCACGGCGATCTCGTCCCGCGCAGCGAGACGAACACGCGCAGGAATCGGGTCCAGTCGTCCGCTGCCGCGGGAGCGACGTCGAAAGCCTGCATCACCGCCACCGGATCCGCAGCCGCGGCCATCGCGTCGAGCAGACGTGTCGCGGCGCGATGCGAAATCCGGCCATGCGGCTGCGCGGATTCTCGGCCCAGCGCAGCACGCACAAGACGTCCTTCACGTGCGCAGCCTCGAGAAATTTCAGTCCACCGTACTTCACGAAGGGAATCCCGCGCCGGGCGAGCTCCAGCTCCAGTTGCGCGCTGTGGCTCGAGGTTCTGAACAGAACCGCCTGCGCCTTGAGCGCGATGCCCGCCTCGTGATCGTCGAGCACCTGCTCTGCGACGTAGCGCGCCTGGTCGGCTTCGTCGCGCACCGTGATGAGTCGTGGCTTTTGCGCCGACCGGCGCTCGCTCCACAGATTCTTGGTGAAGCGCTCGCTCGCGAGCCCGATCACCGCGTTGGAGGCGTCCAGTATCGATTGCGTCGACCGATAGTTGCGCTCGAGCGTCACCACCCGCGCCGGCTTCGGAAATTGCGCCGGAAAGTCGAGAATGTTGCGCACGGTAGCGGCCCGGAAGGCGTAGATCGACTGCGCATCGTCGCCGACCACCGTCACGCACCGTCCATCGGGCTTGAGCGCGAAGAGGTTCTGCGCCTGGAGGCGATTGGTATCCTGATACTCGTCGACCAGTACGTGATCGAAGCGCGCCCCCATTTCGGCAGCGAGGACAGGCTCGGCCGCGGCCTGCGCCCAGTACAGAAGGAGGTCATCGTAGTCCAGCACGTTCTGCGCTTGCTTGGCGGCGGTGTAGCCTGCGAAGAGCTTTCGCAGCTCGTCCTCCCATCGCGCGCACCATGGGAACGCGCTGCGCAGCACCTCGCCGAGCGCCGCCTGACCATTGACGACGCGCGAGTAAATCGCGAGGCAGGTTGCCTTGCCCGGAAAGCGGTTCCCCGTGGTGGAGAGTCCCAGCTCATGCCGGACGATGGCGAGCAGGTCTTCGGAATCGCTGCGGTCGTGAATCGTGAATGCATCGTGCAGACCGATGCGCTGCGCGTACTCGCGCAGCAGACGAGCACCGATGCCGTGAAAGGTGCCTGACCACGGCAGCGAAGTCGCCTGTGCCGTGCCGTGGAGCCCCAGCACCTGGTGCAGAATCCGGCCGGCGCGCCGCTCCATCTCGGCTGCCGCGCGCCGAGAAAAAGTAAGCAGCAGGATGCGTCCGGGATCGGCGCCCCGATACACCAGATGGGCGACGCGGTAGGCCAGCGTGTTGGTCTTGCCCGAACCGGCGCCGGCGATGATCAGCAGCGGGCGTCCGTCGCCCTGCGACTCGTCGCAGTCGTGCTCGACGGCCTCGCGCTGCTCAGCGTTGAGGATGTCGAGGTACTGCCCACCCGCGTCGAGAGCGGCGGGCGCGGCCGGATCGTGCCGATCACCAAGCATGGGCATGACGTCAGGGTCGTCGAACGAACGTTCGGTGAAGCTTACCATGACTTGCTTCGGGGTCGCCGCCCTGTTGGAGCATGTCCGCTTCAGGATCGCGCGGGTGAGCCCGCAGCGCGTTTCGATCGCGCGGATTCGCGATGCGCATCGCATGGCTCCGGAGCAACGAAGTCACGCGCTTTGCCGTCGGCACCGGTCGTGATACCGTCGCCGCCTCCCGCCATCGCTTTGACTCGCACGCGGCGAATTACGCCCACCATGCAAACCGTTTTCGGGGCCAGACTCGAGCACTATGCATCGACCGCGCGAGCCTCGCCGGCCTTGGCGATGCCCGGACGCGAGATTGCCTATTCCGAATTGCTCCGACGGGTGCGGAGCTGCGCGGCGTGGCTCACCGGTGAGCCTGGCCTGCCCTTGCAACCGGTCGGCATCACGATTGCCGAAGAAATTCCCCACCTGGTGGCGAGTCTTACGCTGCTCTCGCTCGGCGTTCCCCAGATCAGCCTGCCGACGTCGGAACCCGTTTCCAAGCGGTTGAACCTCGCGGAGCGACTCGGGGTCGGTCGCGTTCTCTTGACCGACCCGCAGTACGCGCTGCCCGGCCGGGACGCGCAGTTGCTGACGCCGGACCTCGATGATCCGGCAGCCGGCCACGCGTCGCTCGACGCCGTCCTATCGGACCCGGATGCCCCTGCGATCTACTTCACAAGCTCGGGCACGAGCGGGGAGCCCAAGGTCTTCGCGCTCAGCCAGCGTGCGCTGGCGTGGCGAGCCGAGCTCATCACCGCGTCGGAGCGGATCGGGGCCGGGGACCGTTCCTTGACGCTGCTCTCGGTCGAAGACTTCCTCGTGAAGAGCAGACTGCTTCGTTGCGCGTATCTGGGCTTAACCTCCGTTCTTGCAGAGAGTCGGTCTTCGCCCTCCCTGTCGGTGCAGGAGCTGTGCGCGAGCCTCGGCGTGACCTGTCTCGAGCTGGGTGTCCTGCAGGCATCGAGCCTCGTACTCGACAACACCGACCCCCGCCCACTGCCTGCGCAGACCAAGGTGCACACCGCGGGTGCGACAGTGTCTCTGGCGCTGCGCCATCGATTCAAGACCCGGTTCGGCGTGCCCCTCTTCGTTCATTATGGCGCCCGCGAATTCGGCCGGATCGCGTCCACCTTTCCCGACAGCGACGATGAGGAGCTCGAGACGGTGGGCCTGCCGGTGCCATGGATCGACCTCGAGATCGTCGACGACGACGGCAAACCCCTCCCGCCCGGCGAGGTCGGCGAGGTGAGAGTTCGCTCCGAGTGCATGACGCGCGAGTACCATCGCGACCCGGTTGCAACGGCTCGCCATTTCAAGGATGGCTGGTTCTATCCGCGTGACCTGGCGTCGCTCACGCCCGGCGGAGCCCTGTGCCTGCATGGTCGCGCGGACGACATGATGAACCTCAACGGCATCAAGATCTTTCCGTCGGAGATCGAGCGCGTGCTCGAAGCCCATCCGGCGGTCAAGGCTGCCGCTGCATTTTCCAGGTCCTCCGCTGCGCTTGGCGACATCCCGATTGCCGCGGTCGAGCTGCACGCGTCGGTGGCGATCGGCGTTGAAGAGCTGATGGCCTGTGCCCGCGAGCGCCTCGGCGTACGCGCGCCAAGAAAGATCATCGTGCTCGACGCGCTGCCGCGCAACGCGGCGGGCAAGGTCCTGAAACGCGAGCTGGCGAGCTTGCTCGCTGCCAGCGACTGACGATTAGCGATGGAAATCTCTCGCGCGCGTCGGGCCGTCTTCGAGGCGTTGAAAATCGCCGCACCGCACACGTTCGACGACGCGCTGCGCCACGCGTTCCTGGCGGAGGCGCTCAATCTGAAGCTTACGGAACTCGACATGGACAGCCTGGGCGAGATGGAATTCTGCATCTCCATCGAGTTGTCCACCGGAGTGACGGTGTTGCCCTCGCAACTCGCAGCGCTCGGTTCGACGGAAGCTATCGAGCTTCATCTCGAGCAGGCGCTGGCGTGATCGAACGAGGCAGCGGATGAGCGTGGTGACGCTGTCGAATGGTGTTGACCTGGTGCGTCGTCGGTCACGCCCCTCGAGTCGACTCGAACGCGCCTACCTTCTCTACAGAAAGCGCGTCGCTCTTTGCCGCACCGAGAACCAGCGCAATCGCGTACACATTGCGGTCGAGAACTACATGACGCCGGCGGAGCTGCGCTACTTCGCTTCCGCGCTCGCGGCAGATGCGCCAGACTCGCCCAGCCACGAGTGGATCACCCGCCTCGGCGCGTTCATGCCGACCCAAACGGTCCGGCCTGTCGAGTTCGAGCGTCGGACCGTGCTCAAGGGCATGACCCACTACACGGCGGGCATCGGATCACCTCCACAGAAGACGCTGCTGATCGGATTCGCAGGCGGTCACCACCGGCTGATGTTGCCAATGCCGAGCTGGCTCGATTGCCTGAATCCGGCGTTCTACGACATGATCGTGCTGCGCGACTTTTCCCGGCGCATTTTCACCGTGGGAATCCCCGGACTGGGCGCCGATTTCTTCGAGGCCATGGCCGGCCTGCGGCGACGGGTCGATCTGAATGCGTATCGCAATACCATCGCGGTGGGGACGAGCTCCGGCGGATTGCCTGCGCTACTCGGGGCGATCGAGCTTCGCCTGGACCGAGGAATCTGGATCGGTGGTCTGGACTTTCCGACTCTTGCCACCCGGCTCCGAAGTGGCGGGGCCAGCGAGGCGCGTTATGCCGCGCTGCTCGCGTCCAGACCCGAACCGTTCCCGGACCTGCTGCTGGTGTATTGCGGCAGTCACGTCGCCGACGCCGCGGCCGCGAACGGCCTGCACCAACGCGTGCCATCGCGGTTATGGGAAGTGAGGAATTGCGCCAGCCATGTGGTGCTTTCGTGGAAACTCGAACGGCAACGCCTGCCGCTATTCCTGTCGAAGATCCTTGGCCAGAGCCTTGAACACGGCGGGCCGGTTGCAACAGGGGGAAATCATGATCGCTAAGCTGGCCCTTTTCGCGGGCTTGCGGCCAACCATTGTGAGCGCAGGAGCGCTGTGCATTGCGCTCGGCGCTCTCGCGTGGATTCCTGCCGCGCACGCCGCCGACCCCGGCGCGTACCCGAGCCGGCCCATACGGATCGTCGTTCCGTTCGCCGCGGCGACCCAGCTTGACATCGCTGCGCGCCTCGTCAGCGGCAAGCTCTCGGAGGCGGTGGGTCAGCCCGTGCTCGTCGAGAACCATCCCGGCGCTTCCGGCAACATCGGCAGCGAGTTGGTCGCAAAGGCGCCGCCGGACGGATACACGCTGTTGATGACGGGCTCGTTGATCACGCTGCTGCCCAGCACGATGGGATCCCGCGCGGTGGACCCGGTGACGTCGTTCGCCCCGATCAGCAAGCTGGGGGAGCCGACCATGGTGATCGTCGTGCACCCATCGCTCAACGTGAACTCGCTGCCGGAACTGATCGCGCTGGCCCGGCGCCGGCCGGGAAAGATCGCTTACGCTACGGCCGGAGTCGGCACGGTGCAGCACCTGACCGCGTCGGTCATTGCGCGTCAGGCCCGCGTCGAAATGCTGCACGTGCCCTACGCCAACATCGGCCAAACCATCGCGGACGTCCTGGCGGGCGAGGTACCGGTCTATTTCTCGATCCTGGGTCCGATCAACGCGTACGTGCGCAGCGGGCAGCTCAAAATTGTGGCGGTGGCGAGCGACCACCGCATTCGCGACTGGCCCGACGTTCCATCGGTCGCGGAGCTCGGCTACCCGGAGGCCGCCGCCAATCCGTGGAACGGTGTCCTCGCGCCCGCGGGAACACCGCCGGAAATCGTCGATCGGCTGTATCGTGCATTCGCTCGCATCGTGCAACAGCCCGACGTGCGCGAGCAGTTTGCGCAGATGGGGATGGAGCCGCTGGCCACATCTCCCGATCAGTTCAGCGCGGAGATCAGGCAAGCGGTCATGCGCTGGGCGCCGATCGCCAAGGCAGCCGGCGTTCGGCCCGAGTAGCCCGACTCGAGACGCTTTATTGCGCGGCGTTGGTTACCGCGGCGAATCCGCTACCGGCTCGGCGCCCGCGGCAAGCGATCCCACCGGGTGACCGGCCGCGATCCACGCCTGGAGCCCCCCAAGCAACGGCCGCACTCGCACGAAGCCGTGGTTCATCAGCAGCTTGGCGACCTGCGCCGCCGAGGCTTCATTCGGGCACGAACAATAGAGGATGATTTCGCGATCGGCCGGCAGCTCCGGGATGTGTGCTTCGAATCCGTGGAGAGGAAGGTGGAGCGCGCCCGGGATATGCCGCGGCTCGATCGTCCGCGCCGTCGGCGATCGCACGTCGACGATGAGCGGAGCGACTCCCGCATCCATGAGACGGTATAGCTCGTCGACACTGATCCGCGCCATGCGCAGCTTCGCGTAGAACCGGTGGCGCTCCCACCACTTGAATGCGACGTATCCGACCAGGAAGGCAACGACAAGAATCACTGCGAGCGCCCCGTAGTTCGCGAGGTACGCGAGCAGCCGCTCGATCTGAGATCCGAGCAGGATTCCGCCGCCCATTCCGGCGCTCACCCACAATGCGCCGCCCGCGGTATTGAAGGCCAGAAACGGCAGCCAGCCGATGCGCGTCGCGCCGGCGAGCGGAGGCGCCAGCAACGCGACCCCGGGCAGGAACTTGGCCACGAGCAGCACATTGCGACCCCAGCTCTCGAAGCGCGTTTGCGCCTCACTCACGCACGAATCAGGGGTGAGCGAGATGCCGCACAGGAATCTCATGACGCGATTGCCATAGCGCCGGCCGGCGACGTACCACGCGATATCGGCGATGGCGCAGGCGAGGAGCGCGACTGCGAAGACCGCGACCAGCGAGAGCTTTCCGTTGACGGCGAGCGCTGCGGCCACCATCAGCGTCGGAATCGCCGGCACCGGCATCCCGATCTGCTCGACGAGGACGTTGGTGAAGACGATCGCCAGGCCGTACTGGCTGACGAGCGAGGCAAGGTCGTTGGTCATCCGCTCTCTAACCTTATCGGAAGAACTTGAGTTACATTCTGCCAGCGATTGCGCCCGCTGCCGAATTGAGGGTCCCAACTCGAGATGAGTGCGCTACTCTTCGAAGACAAGCTGTGGCTGAACCTGTTCTTCGCCGTGGAATGGGCGGTGCGCCTCGCGATGATCGTCGTCGTACCGATGCGCCGCTCGCCCGATGCGGCTAAGGGCTGGTTGCTGCTCATTTTCTTCGAGCCGACGGTCGGCCTGATCCTGTACGCGCTGATCGGGCGGCCGACGCTGCCGCAGTGGCGCCAGCAGCGTCACGTCGAGTTCGAGGCCTTGAGCCGCCCGATCTTCGAGCGCCTCGCGCAGCATCCCAACATCTCCAGTCCTGACGTCGGAGTCGAGCTCAAGAAGGCGGTCACCCTGGCCGAGAATCTCGGCGAGCTGCCGATTCTCGACGGCAACGCGGCCGAAGTGCTCGCCGATTACGACGAGCTCATCGACCGCCTGATCGCCGACATCGACGCCGCGCGCGACCATGTCCACCTGCTCTTCTACATCGTGGCTGACGATGCGACGACGGCGCGGATCATCGAGGCCCTGCGCGCGGCGGTCGAGCGCGGTGTCGTCTGTCGCATCCTCGCCGATTCGCTGGGTTCGCGGCCGGACTTCGCGCGTCTGCTGCCGCGCCTGGCTGCGGCGGGCATTCTCGCGGAGGAGACGATGCGACTCGGTTTCTTCTGGCGCGCCGGGCGCCTCGATCTTCGCAATCATCGCAAGATCGTCGTGATCGATGCCTGCATCGCCTATACCGGGTCGCAGAATCTGGTCGACGCGTCGTTCAAGCCCGGACTCACTTACGAGGAGCTCAACGTGCGGCTGACGGGGCCCGTCGCGCTGGAAATGCAGGCGGTCTTCGCCGAGGACTGGTACGTCGAGACCGGCGAATTCCTGGGCGACGCGCGCTACGTTCCGGACCC
>VBCL01000050.1:19053-19307 GCA_005888865.1 Betaproteobacteria bacterium
GGCGCGTGTTCATCACCATGCCGTACCTGGTTCCGGACGAAGGTCTGCTGCAGGCATTGCAGACCGCGGCGCTGCGCGGTGTGGAAGTCACGCTGGTCGTGCCGCTGCAGATCGATCAGTACCTGGTGGGTCTGGGTCAGCGCTCGTATTACGACGAGCTGATGGAGGCCGGGGTTCGCATCTGCCGTTACGGAAAACGCTTCCTGCATGCGAAATGCGTGACCATCGACGATACGATTGCGTGGATCGGTTCG
>VBCL01000051.1 GCA_005888865.1 Betaproteobacteria bacterium
AGCGCGATGGTGCGCACCGCGCGCTGCGTCACCTTGGCGAACAGGAATTCGCGCAGCTCGGTGAAAGCGGTGGTCGACAAGCGCATCGCCCCGTAGGCGACGAGCAAGGCCAGAGGCAGCACCAATGCCTGCGGTCCGGTCACGGTCAGGCGATCGACGACTTCCTTGAGCACCAGGGGCACGCCGACGTTGGCGAGCTTGGCGGCGAGCAGACAACCGAGCGCGAGAAAGACGCGGCCCTTGTAGGCGGAGAGGTACGGCAGCAGCGTGCCGATGGTGCGCCAGTCGCCCCGGTACGCGCGATCGGGCGGGGCGGGGAGCGGAGCGGAGGATGATGTGTGGCGGCGCATCGAGCGTCATTGTACCGGGGACCACGTCGCTCGGAACCGTAGCCCGGGTGAGCCCGACGGGTTCAGGACAGGCTTCGCGAACCCCCGGGGAGAACATCACAGTGAGCGGTCCGGGATTCGCCTGTCGGGTCATCTCCGGGCTACCCGCCCGTCGCCTCGACGTCGGAGCGCTTGGCAAACCATTCGTTGCCGCCGTAGCCCAGCACGCCCATTGCCACGCGCACGATGCCGTAGGCGATCCAGATGGCGGCCTTGTACAGACGCGATCGTCCCTGCCAATCCTGATGGATGACGCGCTGCGAGCCCTGCTCGATGATCGCGACCAGGTCGCGCTTGAGCTCCATCGCGAATGTTCGATCGCGGACGACCACGTTCGCCTCGCGCGCGACGAGCAGACTGTACGGATCGATGTTGGACGAGCCCACGGTCGCCCAGCGATCGTCGACCACCGCGACCTTGGCGTGCAGCATGCTCCGGTGGTATTCCTGGATTACGACGCCCGCCTGCAGCAGCTGGCCATACATCGCGCGGCTGGCGAAGTGCAGCAGCACGTATTCGACCTTGGCCTGAAGGATCAGCGTCACGGTCACGCCACGCGCGGCCGCTTCGACGAGCTCGCGGCGAAACGTGATGCCCGGGAAAAAGTACGAGTTGGCGATCAGGATCTCGCGCTTCGCGCCGCGGATCGCGGCGAGATAGGCCTGCTCGATATCCCGGCGATGGCGCAGGTTGTCGCGGATGATGAACTTGGCGGTCTGCTCCCCGGCACCTTCGGCCCGCCCCCGCTCGGGAAACAGCGGCAGCTGGCTGGCGCCGAGCTGAACGAGCTGCACCAGTGCCCATACCCGCTGCATCGTCTGCGCGATCGCGGGCAGCAAGGGGCCCTCGACGCTCACCGCGAAATCGATCCGCGGCGGTTTGTGGCCCGGCGTATTCATGTCGTCGATCACGTTGATGCCGCCGACGAACGCGAGGCGGTGGTCGACGTGGACAAGCTTCCGGTGCAGCCGGCGCAGCCGGTGCGACCGGAACTGCCAGGCGGCAACCTCGGGCCGGTACTTCAGCAGATCGACGCCCGCTTCGCGCATCAAGCGCTCGAGCGCAGAGGTGAGATAGAACTTCGCGCCCCAGCCATCGACCAGTACGCGTACCCTGACGCCTCGCCGCGCGGCGCGTGCCAGCGCTTCGCCGATCCGACGCCCGGTCGGATCATCGGCAAAGATGTAGGTTTCGAGCCAGACTTCCTGTTGCGCCGAGTCGATCGCGCGCTCCAGCGCCGGAAAGTACTCGACACCGCTGCGAAGGAGCACGACACGATTGCCGGTGACGAAGCGCTCCACCTTGAGCCGATCAGCGCGAAGGAGCGCGAACGACACGCTCGAGATCGAAGGTTGCGGCGAGCGCGGCGTGGTCGGACAGCCGTGCCAGCGGATACGCGTAATGGACGGCCGTGCTCACGATGGAGAGCCCGCGCGAATAGATCCGGTCGAGACGGAAGACCGGCAGCACCGCCGGAAAGGTGCGCGCCGGACGGCCGCGCGCCGCCTCGAAGACCTCGGTCACGCCGAGCTCTTCCTGAAGCGCCCGATCGGCCTTGCGCCGCCAGTCGTTGAAATCGCCGGCGACGATCAGCGGCGCGCCCTGTGGCACGGCCTCGCGGATGCGCTCGCACAGGGCGTGGACCTGCCAGCGGCGGCCACGCTCGAACAGTCCGAGATGGACATTGATGCAATGCAGCGCCGGCAGGCCACGCTTCAACTGCAGCACGCAGTGCAGCAGGCCGCGGCTTTCGAACGCGTGGGCGGAAATGTCCAGGTTCGCCTGGGCCACGATCGGATAGTGCGAGAGCACCGCGTTGCCGTGATGACCGTGCTGGTAGACCGCGTTCCGGCCGTAAGCGACCTCGTGCCAGACCGTATCGGCAATGAATTCGTGTTGCGGCTTGCCGGGCCAGTTGTGGTAGCGACGCGCATGCCGCCGATGCACCCCCTGCACCTCCTGCAGGAAAAGGATGTCCGCGGAAAGGCCGTGCAGCCGATCCTTCAGCTCGTGAATGACGACCTTCCGCGTCAAGTGCGAAAAACCCTTGTGGATGTTATAGGTGGCGATGGTGAACCGCATGGCGTTTCGGGAACCGAACGTACCTCTACGCGCCCAATGTTAGCGGTATTGCCGCCTTCGCGTTCGGCCGCGGGGCGCGCGCTAGGGCTTGCTCCGCCAGGAGCACGCATGTAAGGTCGCTCGGCCCTATCCGACCAAAGGCCGGGAAGGGACAACACCTGCCCTGTCCGACACTGTCCAAACCTTCGAAGGAGACGTTCATGAAGCATCAAACCACCATCCAGGCGGCCGTTGCCGGCCTGCTGGCGCTCGGCTTCGCCGCGAGCACCGTTACTGCGCAGCCTGCCGCCCCGCAACCCAGCAAGGACAAATGCTATGGGGTGGCCAAGTCAGGTCAGAACGACTGCGCATCCGGCAAGCACGCCTGCGCCGGTCAATCCAAAGCTGAAATGGATCCGATGGACTGGAAGTACGTCGAGAAGGGCACCTGCGAGAAGATCGGCGGCAAGCTGACTGCGCCGAAGGCCTAATCGTCACGGCGTTCCCTGGCCGGCGGCAGCGCGCGCTGCCGCCGGCTCCAACCGCCCAAGCTCATCCCATGTCCGCGATCACATCGCTGCCCGCCGTCGCGGGCATCGGTCTACGTTCCCCCCATGTCGCGCGAGTGCGTGCGGAGCGACCGCCGATCGCCTGGTTCGAAGTCCACAGCGAGAACTATTTCGTCGATGGGGGGCCGGCGCTCGCCGCGCTGGATGCGATTCGCGCGCAGTATCCGATCTCGTTGCACGGGGTCGGCCTGTCGCTGGGGTCAGCCGACGCGCTCGACCCCGTACACCTCGCGCGCTTGAAGCGGCTCGTCGCCCGCATCGAGCCCGCGGCCGTATCCGAGCACCTGTGCTGGGGTCGCGTCGATGGCCGTCACCTCAACGACTTGCTGCCGCTGCCCTTCACCGACGAGGCCCTCGCGCTGGTGTGCGATCGCGTCGACGCGGTGCAGACCGCCCTCCGGCGGCCGCTTCTCGTCGAGAACATCTCGGCGTATCTGCGCTTCGAGTCCGACGCGATGGCCGAATGGGACTTCGTGGCCGCAGTCGTCCGGCGCAGCGGCTGCAAGCTCCTCTTCGACGTCAACAACGTCTACGTCAACGCGGTGAACCACGGTTTCGATCCGAGGGCGTACCTGGACGCGATTCCCGCCGACGCCGTCGCGGAGATCCATCTCGCGGGCTTCGACGCCAGCGGGCCGTGCCTCATCGACACGCACGGCGCGCGTGTGGCCCCACCCGTGTGGGCGCTCTACCGCGCGACCATCGAGCGTTTCGGCCCGAAGCCCACGCTGATCGAATGGGACACCGACCTGCCCGCGCTCGAGGTGCTGCAGGACGAAGCGGCGATCGCGCAGTCGGTTCTGGAGAGCTCCGATGCCGTCGTTGCGTGACATGCAGCGGGGCTTCGCCACCGCC
Organism: Betaproteobacteria bacterium; assembly: GCA_005888865.1. Taxonomy (GTDB): domain Bacteria; phylum Pseudomonadota; class Gammaproteobacteria; order Burkholderiales; family Casimicrobiaceae; genus PALSA-1003. The sequence goes on from VBCL01000051.1 coordinate 3,875, forward strand.
GTCGTGTTCGGCGACAGCGGTTCGATCGCGAGTCTCGGCATCGTCGCCGGCGAGCTGGGCGCAGCCGGGAGGATCGACGTCTATCGGAACAACGTGCTCGGGAACTATCGTAATGTGCTCGCAGCGACGTACCCGGTCGTGCTGCGCCTGGTCGGCGGGCCGTTCTTCGACGCGATGAGCGAAGCTTTCGTGCGCGCCCATGCGTCAGGACGCGGCGACGTGAACCGCTACGGCGGCGAGCTCGCGCGCTTTCTGTCCTTCTATCCACCGGCGCGCCAGCTTCCGTATCTTCCCGACGTCGCGCGGCTCGAATGGGCCATCGATCAGGCGAACATCGCCGCCGACGCCGACGCGCTCGACCTCGCCGCGCTCGCTGCCGTGCCGGAGCACATGCTCGGCGAGTTGCGCTTCAAATTGCACCCATCCGTGCAGCTTGTCGCCTCGCCCTACCCGATCTTCCACATCTGGCAGGTGAACCAGCCCGGCCATTCGGGCGAGGATCGTGTCGATCTTGGCGAAGGCGGCGACGCGCTGCTCATCGCACGCGGCGCGAATGGCGTCGCGGTCGAGCGACTGACACCCGGTGGACACGCCCTCCTCCGCGCGCTCGCCCGCAACCTCCAGCTCGCAGACGCGGTCGAGCGCGCGCTGGCGGCGGAGGCCTCGTTCGATGTCCCGACCACGCTCAAGAGCCACGCGGCGGCGGGGACTGTCGTCGGGTTCCGCGTGCCGCGATCTTCTCAACCGAGGACTCCCGCATGAATACCGCTTCGTCAACCTCGCCGTTCGGCCGGCTTGCCGGCTTCTACTGCGCCGTCGCCCGGCTGATCGGCAAGCTGCAACCGCTGCTGCTGCTCGGGTTCCGGCTCTACGTCGCGCGCGTGTTCCTGCTCTCGGGCCTGACCAAGATCCACGATTGGAGCATCACGGTGGCGCTCTTCACCGACGAGTACCATGTGCCGATATTGCCGCCCGCGGTCGCGGCGACGCTGGGAAGCGCGACCGAGCTGTCGATGCCGGTTCTGCTGGCGCTGGGGCTGGTCTCACGCTTCGCCGCCGGTGTGCTTTTCATCTTCAACATCGTCGCGGTGATCTCTTACGCGGCCTTGCCCGATGTTGCGGTCAAGGATCACATCCTGTGGGGGACGATGCTTGCCGTGCTCACCATCGTCGGCCCGGGCAAGATCGCCGTCGATACCTGGCTCGAACGCCGATTCAGCGGTCACGGCGGCTGACCCGCCACCGCGCTCCTTTTTCATGACGCGGAGGGGCGCGTTGCGCTTCTCCGCGCAAAATCGGCTAAGCTCGACGCTCGCCGAGAGCTCACCCTGCGATGGCCGCCAAACCACCCCTGCCGCCGATCGTCCACTGGCGCGCTCCACAGCTCCTGGGCATGGCGATGGCGTTGGCCTTCGGCGCGGCGCTGGTGCTCGAGCAGTCGTTCTCGACCCGGTTCGTGCTATTGGTGAGCTGGGACATTGGCGCCTTGTGCTATCTCGGCCTGGCGTGGCTGGTGATCTCGCGCGCTGACGACACGCTGACCCGTCTGCGCGCCCAGCGATACGATCCGAGCGGGTATACGATATTCGTGCTCGTGGTCATCGCGGCGAGCACGAGCTTTGTCGCGATCGGGTTCATGGTGGGCGACATCAAGGACCTTCAATTCTGGCCGCGGGCCGAGCGGCTGATGCTTTCGGTCGCCGCGCTCCTCCTGTCGTGGCTGCTGATCCACACGCTGTTCGCGTTCCACTACGCGCGGCTGTATTACTTTCTGCCCGAAGGCGGCGACGAACATCATCGCGGACTGAAGTTTCCCGACGAGGACGACGAACCCGACTATCTCGACTTTGCCTATTACTCGTTCGTCGTCGGGATGACCTCGCAAGTATCCGACATCGCCGTCCTCTCGCGTCGGATGCGCCGCCTCACGCTGATTCACGGCGTGCTCTCGTTCATCTACAACATTGCGATCCTGGCGATGAGCATCAACATCATCGGGGGCGTTATCTAGGCGCAGGAGAGCTGGGCGCGACGACATCGGCGGCGGAGTCGATGTCGCTCAGCGCCGCGTTCAACATCGACAGCGCGACCGAGACATTTCCTGCCGCGAGCTGGTCGCGAGCCTCGGCAATGAGCTGCCGCAGCCGCTGCTCGTAAGCCTCGGCTTGCTCGAGCTCGCCGACCAGCGCAGCGATTTCTTTTTCGGAACCACCTTGCACAGAGGGCTTCGTCATGATCGAGCTCCTTGTCTCCGAGATCCTTGTCTCCGAGATCCTTGTCTCCGAGCGCCTTGTCTCCGAGCGCCTTGTCTCGGTTCGTGAATCTACCGCACAATGCCGCACATGGAGACGGCAGCGCCCGAGTGATGGCCGATAGGGCCCTGAGTTGCGCGCTCGTCTTCTGCCGCTCACCCGGCATGGCAACCGATGCAGCGGTTCTCGCTGCCGCAATCAGGGCCTGCCGTCCGGATGCTCAGATTGTGACCTTCGAGTTGCACCCACAGTTCATCCGCGACTATACGACCCCGGTCGCCATCAAAGAAGAGCTCCGCGCGCGCCTGCCCTTCGACTTCGTCTTCCTCCTCGAGCATGCGCATCCCAACCCGCCGTTTCTCGATCCCGGCTTCGCGCGGCACGTGGCGTACGTCCCCAACGTCGAATGGATCACGCCCGCAGACGAGGACGTCATCGCCTCAGGGTCGATCGACACAGTCCTGCTCAAGACCCGTTATTCGGGCACCGTGTTCTCGAGCTTACCCTGCTGCAAAAGCATCCAAACGCAGCTTTATACCGGATGGACCTCGGCCGACATCGGGCAACCCGCAGCCGACGAGCGATCGTGGGCGCAATGCGTGCACGTGTGCGGCAAGTCGCCGCAGAAGAACGCGGACGCGGTCGTCGCGGTGTGGCTACGCAATCCCGGTTTCCCGCCGATGTCTATCGTCGCCAACGTGGTGGCGGGACTGGACCTGCACATGCCGCTGCGCGCTTCGGTCAACCTCGCCTTCCGGTTGAAGCACCTGCCTGAGCCGGAGCGACGGGCTCTGCAGCGGCAGAGCGGCCTTCACGTATACCCCAGCTTCGCGGAAGGTTTCGGGCACTCGCTGAACGAGGCGCGCGCCGCGGCGGCCGTCTTGATCACGACCGGCGGCCCGCCGATGAACGAATTGATCGAGGACGGCGTGAGCGGGATTCTTGTCCCGGTGCGACCCGAGAACCAGACCCCGTATCACCGGGTCACGGCGTATCGCGTGACAGCAGACGATCTCGAGCAGTCGATCCAGCGCGCACTTCAGTTGAGCGACGAGCAGCGCCTCACGATGGGCTCACGCGCCCGAGCGCTATACGAGCACGACCGGCATCTGTTCCAGGCGGCGATTCGGGAGTTCTTCACCGCCTAGGGTGCAGCGCGCGCTGGCAATACCGAATGCCGAGCCTATAATCACGCGGGAGGAGCGTTCTC
>VBCL01000052.1:0-7749 GCA_005888865.1 Betaproteobacteria bacterium
GCAGCGACACGATGACACGACCGTTTTCGCCGACGGCATATCCCCAAAAGAGCTCCCCCGAGTCCGCACGTCGCGTCATCTCCTCCAGCGTCGCGAACGTACCATCGACTAGCGCGACGCGCGTGTCTCCTCGGAAGCACCTCGCATACGTCGATTTCCCGAGGCAGACCACCAGCACGTTCCGTGGAACGCGGAAATACTCGACCGTTCGCGCCAGTGCGAACGAGTTCGGCGGGATGATGCAGTAGTCGCCACGGATATCGACAAATGACTTGTCGTCGAAGTTCTTCGGATCGACGATCGTGCTGTTGATGTTGGTGAACAGCTTGAACTCGTTCGAGCAGCGGATATCGTAGCCGTAGCTCGACGTGCCATAGGAGACGATCTTGTGGCCCCCGGCCTCGCGCACCTGGCCGGACTCGAACGGCTCGATCATGCGGGCCTCGGCCGCCATGCGGCGGATCCACTTGTCGGACTTGATCATGACGTCGCGGGCCGACGGGCGGGGCGAGCGGTCGCCGCTCCCTCGGCCCTGGCCTCTCGCCTTTTACGTATTCTGGATGACAATATTCGGAAACTTGCCCGAGAAATCCTCGGCCTTCTGCGCCACGAAGATGGCCGTCCGGCGCGCGATCTCCTTGTAGATCGCAGCGATCTTGCCGTCGGGATCGGCGACGACCGTCGGCCGTCCCGAGTCGGCCTGCTCCCGGATGCGGATGTCGAGCGGCAGCCCGCCGAGAAACGGCACGTTGTAGTCCTTGCACATGCGCTCGGCGCCCCCCTGGCCGAAGATCGCTTCCGCGTGGCCGCAGTTGGAGCAGATGTGCATGCTCATGTTCTCGACGATGCCCACGATCGGCACGCCGACCTTATCGAACATCTTGAGTCCCTTGCGGGCATCGATCAACGCGATGTCCTGGGGGGTGGTGACGATCACGGCGCCGGTGACGGGGACCTTTTGCGCGAGGGTGAGCTGGATGTCGCCGGTGCCGGGCGGCATGTCCACGATCAGGTAATCGAGGTCGCGCCAGTTGGTGTCCTTGAGCAGCTGCTCGAGCGCCTGCGTGACCATCGGTCCGCGCCACACCATCGGCGTGTCGGTGTCGATCAGGAAGCCGATCGACATCGCCTGCACGCCCCATGCCTCGAGTGGCTCGAGCGTCTTGCCGTCCTTCGACTCCGGGCGGCCGGTAATGCCCAGCATCATCGGCTGCGAGGGCCCATAGATGTCGGCGTCGAGCACACCGACCTGCGCCCCCTCGGCGGCCAGCGCGAGCGCCAGGTTGACTGCAGTCGTCGACTTGCCGACGCCGCCCTTGCCGCTTGCCACCGCGATGATGTTCTTGACGCCCGCGACGAGCTTCACGCCGCGCTGCACCGCGTGCGAGGCGATCTTGTGACCGATGTTCACGCTGACCTTGCCGATCCCGGGCAGGCTCGCCAGCTGGCCGGCGACGAGCTTCCTCAGCGCCTCATGCTGACTCTTCGCCGGGTACGCCAACTGCAAATCGACGACGACGTTCGAGCCGTCGACCTCGACCTTGCGCACCGACTTCGTCGAGACGAAATCGCGGCCGGTGTTGGGATCGGTCAGTGCGCGCAGACTGGCCTGGACGTCGGCCTCGGCAATGGGCATCGGAAGATTCTTGGCAAAAAGGCCGCTTCGGTGAAGACGGCTGGAATACGGAAGTTTAGCGAAAAACCGATCCGCTCGGTACTCAGCACCGCATCGCTTTGTTAGAATTGAAGATTCCCCTGCCGCACCCAAGGTCTTTGCTGCATGTCGCGCCGCACGCTTTTTGTCACCACGGCCCTGCCCTATGCGAACGGGCCGTTCCACATCGGCCACATCATGGAATACATCCAGGCGGATATCTGGGTGCGATTCCAGCGGCTGCAAGGCCATACGGTGCATTTCGTCGGCGCCGACGACACGCATGGCGCGCCAATCATGCTTCGGGCGGAGGCCGACAGTATCACGCCGGAGGAGCTCATCGGGCGCGTCGCCGAGTCGCACCAACGCGACTACGCGCGGTTTCATTTGAGCTTCGATAACTGGTACACGACGCACAGCCCCGAGAACATCGACCTCTCCCAGAGCATTTACCGCGGTCTCAAGGACGCGGGGCTCGTCTACGCCAAGGCGATCGAGCAATTCTACGATCCGGTCAAGGGCATGTTCCTGCCGGATCGCTATATCAAGGGCGAATGCCCGAAATGCGGAACGAAGGACCAGTACGGCGATGCCTGCGAGAACTGCGGCTCGACCTACGCGCCGACCGATCTCAAGAATCCATACTCGGTTCTGACCGGCGTGAAGCCCGAGCTGCGCCGCTCCGAGCATCTGTTCTTCCGGCTGTCCGATCCGAAGGTCGTCGCGTTCCTGCGCGAGTGGACCACGGCGACACCACTGCAACCCGAGGTCAAGAACAAGATTGCCGAATGGCTCGGGGACGATGAGACGGGAAGCAAGCTGTCCGACTGGGACATCTCGCGCGATGCGCCGTATTTCGGCATCGAAATTCCGGATGCGCCCGGCAAGTACTTCTACGTCTGGCTCGACGCGCCGATCGGATACCTGGCGAGCCTGAAAAACTACTTCGACACCGGCAAGGCACGCGCGAACCCCACCGCGCGCGAGACGCGTACGTTCGAAGAGTTTGTCGCGCTCGACTCGGAGGTCGAGCAATATCACTTCATCGGCAAGGATATCGTGTACTTCCACACGCTGTTCTGGCCGGCGATGCTCAAGTTCGCGGGGCGCAAGCTGCCGACCAATGTGTTCGTCCACGGTTTCATCCAGGTATCCGGCGAGAAGATGTCCAAGTCGCGCGGCACGGGCCTAAGCCCGCAACGCTACCTCGAGGTGGGGATGAACCCCGAGTGGCTGCGGTACTACATCGCAGCGAAACTGAACGACAGGGTCGAGGATTTCGATTTCACTCCCGACGACTTCGTCGCGCGGGTGAACAGCGACCTGGTCGGGAAGCTCGTCAACATCGCCGCACGTTCGGCAAGGTTCATCGCTCAGTCCGGGAACAAGCTCGAGCGAGGCCAGGATTTCGAGGTGCGGCACCGGATCTCGGCTTCGGCAGCCGGCGAGCTGATCGGTCAGTACTACGACCGGCGTGAATTCGGCAGAGCGATCCGCGAAATCATGGTGCTCGCGGATCAGACCAACGAATATTACGATCGGATGAAACCGTGGGAGCTCGCGCGGGAACCCGGCACATTGCCACGGGCGATCGAAGTGTGTTCGGAGTGCCTCGACGACTTTCGCATACTCACGATCCTCCTCAAGCCGGTGCTGCCCGAACTCGCCCGAGGCGTCGAATCGTTCCTTAACATCGGCGCCCAGAGCTGGGTCGACCTACCCAGGCATTTGCCTGCGGGCCACGTCATCAACGCGTATGCACACCTGATGTCTCGCGTCGATCCCAAGCAGATCGACGCATTGTTCGACATCGTGCCCGACCCCTCACCCCAGCCCTCGCCTTCCGGCGGGGGAGTGGGAGCCGCCACGACGGTTGGTCCCGTGGCAACGATCTCGATCGACGACTTCTCGAAGGTCGACCTGCGCATCGCGAAAATCGTCAACGCCGAGCACGTCGACGGCGCGGACAAGCTCCTGAAGCTCACGCTCGACGTCGGCGACGACCGCCACCGCACCGTTTTCGCAGGCATCAAGTCCGCGTACAAGCCTGAGGACCTGATCGGGCGCCTCACGCCGATGGTCGCGAACCTCGCGCCACGCAAGATGAAGTTCGGTGTTTCCGAGGGCATGGTGCTCGCCGCCTCGGGCGACGGTTCCGGTATCTTTCTTTTGGCACCCGATTCGGGTGCGACGCCCGGCATGCGCGTTAAATGATGGAAGGCGGGGCGCTCGCCACCATCGTCATTCCCGCCACCCGCTTTCGCGGGGGCAGGGTCGCGGGAATCCAGGGTCGTTGCGACAAAAGTCACTGGGTCCCCGCGTTCGCGGGGACGACAACCGTACTCGAGTGGCCAGCGCGCTGAACCTCGTCATCGCGGCCATCGCGGCGTGGCTCGCGATCGGCGTGCTCGGGCTCCTGCGGCCACAGAGCATCCGCTACGTCGGGCGCGCGCTGTTCAGCGCGGGCGCGGCTGTTGGATTCGGCCTGGCGTTCGTCGCGCTCGTGTCGATGGGCGACGCGGTGCAAAGCGCGGTCCTGCCGCTGGGATTGCCCGATTTACCCTTTCACCTTCGGCTCGATCCGTTGTCGGCGTTCTTCCTGCTGCTGCTGGGCGCCACCGCCGCCGGCATCTCGATATTCTCCGCCGGGTATTTTCGCCAGAGCGAGGGGGCGGCTCCCGGGCTGATATGCCTGCAATACCACACGTTCCTCGCGGCGATGGCGCTGGTGTTGATCGCCGACGACGCGTACGCCTTCATGGTCGCCTGGGAGACGATGGCGCTCGCCTCGTTCTTCCTGGTCACCACCGATCACCGGCTGCCCGAGATCCGTCGCGCCGGGTTCCTCTACCTTCTGATCGCGCATATCGGCGCGATCGCGATCCTGCTGTGCTTCGGCGTGCTGCACGGTGGTGACTACACGTTCGCCTCCATGCGGGTCGCGAGCCGATCGGCGGCATGGAGCTCGATCGCATTCCTGCTCGCGTTGTTTGGATTCGGCGCGAAGGCGGGGCTGCTGCCGCTGCACATCTGGCTCCCGGAGGCGCACCCTGCCGCCCCCTCGCCGGTCTCCGCGCTGATGAGCGGGGTGATGCTCAAGACGGCGATCTACGGACTGCTGCGCGTGAGCTTCGATCTGCTCGACAACCAGCTCTGGTGGTGGGGTGTCCTCGCGCTCGTGCTCGGTCTGGCGACCGCGCTCTTCGGCGTGATCTTCGCGACCGCGCAGACCGACATGAAGCGGCTGCTCGCGTATTCGTCGATCGAGAACATCGGCATCATCGTCGCCGGCCTCGGGCTGACGATCCTGTTCAAGGCGTACGGTCAGACACTGCTCTCGGCGGTCAGCCTGACGGCAACGCTCTACCACGCGCTCAATCACGCGTTCTTCAAAAGCCTGCTGTTCCTCGCCACCGGCTGTGTCCTCCACGCCACCCACGAGCGCAGCCTCGGCAAGCTCGGCGGGCTGATCCACCGCATGCCCTGGGTCGCGTGGCTCGCCCTGGTCGGTGCGCTGGCGATGGCGGGGTTGCCGCCGCTCAACGGCTTCGTCTCGGAGTGGCTTCTGCTGCAGGCGTTCCTTTTCACGCCGAGCCTTCCCCAGTCGTTCGTCAACATGCTGGTACCGCTCGCCGCCGCCGCGCTGGTTCTCGCCGCGGCGCTGGCGGCGTACGTCGTGGTCAAGTTCTATGGAGTCGTGTTCCTCGGCCGGCCGCGCGAGCCCAATCTGGCCTACGCACATGATGCGGGTGGCTTCGAGCGCGTGGGCCTGGTGTGGTTCGCGGTGGGCTGCGTCGTGCTTGGCATATTTCCCGTGCAGGTCATCGGGCTGATCGATGCCGTCAATGCGACGCTCATCGGCTCCACGCTCGGCCGTGCCGGAGGGAACTGGTGGCTGCTCGCGCCGGTGAACCCCGACCGCTCGAGCTACAGCCCGGTCATCGTGCTCTCGGTGATCGTCGCCGCGGTGCTGCTGACGACCCGGATCGTGCACCGCCTGTATCACGGACGCCTGCGCAAAGGACCGGCGTGGGACTGCGGCTTTCCGCTACAGACGCCGCGGATGCAGGACACGGCCGAGGGCTTCGGGCAACCGATCCGGCAGATCTTCGAGCAGTTCTTCCGAATCGAGCGAACGCTTCCGTCGCCGTTCGACACCCGTCCGCGCTACCGCGTCACCGCGGAGGATCATTTCTGGACCTGGCTGTACCTGCCGATCGCGCGCGCCACCGAAGCGGTCGCGCGCCTGGTCGGGCTGATCCAGCAGGGCCGCATTTCCGTCTACCTGACATATAGCTTCTTCACGCTGCTCGCGCTGCTGTTCTTCGTCCGATGAGCCTCAGGTTGAGCCAGCTCAGTTGAGTAACCTCAGTTGAGTACCCAATGACGGCGAGCGGTTTCCTGTCCCAGCTGCTGCAGCTTGCGGTCGCGTTGCTGCTCGCGCCGGCGCTCGTCGGCTGGGTCAACCAGTGCCGCGCGTGGCTGTCGAACCGGAGCGCTCCGCCGCTGCTCACACCGTACCGTACGATCCGGAAGCTTTTCCACAAGGACGCGGTGGTCGCCGAAAACGCGTCGGCCGTTTTCCGGCTTACGCCCTATGTCGTGTTCGGCGCGATGGCGCTGGCTGCGGCGATCGTCCCCTCGCTTGCCACCGATCTGCCGTTCGCCAGCGCCGCCGATGCCATCGCGCTGGTCGGCCTGTTTGCGCTCGCCCGTGTCTTCATCGCGCTCGCCGCGATGGACATCGGGACCGCGTTCGGCAGCCTCGGCGCGCGCCGCGAGATGTTCGTCGGCTTTCTCGCCGAGCCTGCACTCCTGATGGTGCTGTTCACTGCGTCGCTGATCTCCGGATCGACGTCGCTGCCGACGATCGTCGAGAACCTTGCCCACCGCGAGATCGCGATCTATCCGAGCCTCGCCTTCGCCGGCGTCGCGTTCACGATGGTCTCGCTGGCCGAGAACGCCCGCATCCCGATCGACAATCCGGCGACCCATCTCGAGCTGACGATGATCCACGAGGCGATGATCCTCGAGTATTCGGCGCGTCATCTGGCGTTGATCGAGTGGGCCTCCGCGCTGAAGCTCTTCAACTACTCGTGCATCGGGCTCGCGCTGTTTCTGCCGTTCGGCATCGCCGAGGGCAGCTCGAACTGGGCGGCCATCCTCGTCGCGACGCCGGTCCTCGTCGTCAAGCTCATCGTCGGCGGTTTCGCGCTGGCGTTGATCGAGACGCTGTCGGCGAAGCTTCGCATCTTCCGGGCACCGGAATTCCTGGGCACGGCATTCCTCCTGGCGGTGCTGGCGATGCTGGTGAATCTGCTGCTCGGGAGCTAGGACCATGGCCTTCACTCCGCTCTGGGCGCAACTCATCAACCTGCTGGCAGCGGTCCGCAACGGCGCGTGCTGACGCTGATCGACCTGTTCGCGGCGCAGGGATTCGCGCTGGCCTGCTCGACGGCGATCGTCGCCTACGCGACGCATCAGTCGCATCTGTACTGGTCGGCGGGACTGACCCTCACGCTCAAGGTCGGGCTCCTGCCGTGGCTGCTGTTGCGGATGATCCGCAAGCTCGACGTGCGCTGGGACGTCGAGCGTCTCATCAACATCCCGACCACGATGCTGATCGGCATCGTACTGGTGGTGTTCTCGTTCAACCTCGCCTTTCCCATCGCGAAGCTTGCGAACACCGTCACCCGCGCGACGCTGGGGATCGCGATGGCGAGCGTGATGCTGTCGTTCCTGATGATGATCACGCGTCGCAAGGCGATCCCGCAGGTGATCGGCTTCCTGTCGATGGAGAACGGCCTGCTCTTCGCGGCGACCAGCGCAACCTACGGCATGCCGATGGTCGTCGAGCTGGGAATCGCGCTCGACGTGCTGGTCGGGGTGCTGATCCTCGGTGTGTTCTTCTTCCAGATCCGCGAGCAGTTCGACAGCCTCGATCTCAAGCATCTGGAGAAGCTCAAGGAATCGGAGTGGAACGAGTGAGGCCGGCGAGCGCGAGGCAGAGCCGAGCGCAGACCCGAAGGGCGCGGCGCCGGCCGACCGAGCGGCGGCCGACACTCGCCACTGCGTTCCTCTTGTACGGCGCAAGG
>VBCL01000052.1:7993-15727 GCA_005888865.1 Betaproteobacteria bacterium
CGATCTTCTCCCAGCCGTACATGCGGATCGAGCGCGAGCACGGCCGCCTTACCGCCCGGCGGCTGCGGCTCTATCACAGCATGTACCAGTTGTTCAACTTCACGATGCTGCTGGCGCTGCTCACCAACAACATGGGCATCCTGTGGGTTGCGCTGGAAGGCGCGACGCTCGCGACCGTGCTGCTGGTTTCGCTATACCGCACGCCGGAGAGCCTCGAGGCCGCGTGGAAATACTTCATTCTCTGCGGCGTGGGCATCGCCCAGGCGCTGTTCGGCACCATCCTCCTCTACTTCGCGGCAGAGAAGATTCTCGGGGCCGAGGGCGGCGCGCTGCTGTGGACCGAGCTCAACGCCGTCAAGGGTGATCTCGAGCCCACGGTGCTGTCGCTCGCCTTCGTCTTCCTGCTGGTGGGCTACGGCACGAAGGTGGGTTTGGTGCCGCTCCACAACTGGCTGCCCGACGCCCACGCCGAGGGACCCACCCCCGTGTCGGCCGTGCTCTCGGGCCTGCTGTTGAACGTCGCGCTGTACGCGGTGGTCCGCTGCAAGGTGCTGGTCGAAGGCTCGGTGCATACGTCGTTCGCCAAGGAATTGATGATGGGCTTCGGCCTGCTGTCGGTCGTCGTGGCGGCGTTCCTGCTCTCGCGCCAGAAGGACATCAAGCGGATGTTCGCCTACTCCTCGATCGAGCACATGGGCATCATCACCTTCGCCTTCGGCATGGGCGGCGCGATCGCCAACTTCGCCGCGCTGCTGCACATGACTGTGCACTCGCTGACCAAGTCCGCGATCTTCTTCGCGGTCGGACACGCGGTGCAGAAAACCGGCACTCAGCTCATGGACAGTATTCGCGGCATGATCACGACCAGTCCGCTGATCGGCTGGGGGCTCGTGCTCGGCTCGTTGGCGATCCTTGGGATGCCGCCGTTCGGCGTCTTCGCCAGCGAGTTCCTGATCCTGACCACGGCGATGCGCGACCAGCCGTGGGCGACGCCGTTCCTGCTCCTCGCGCTCGGTGTGGCCTTCGCGGCGGTGTTCTCCAAGGTGCAGCCGATGGTGTTCGGCGAAACGACCGCGAAACGCCTGCCCGCACGCCCGGCGATGGTGCCGGTGTTCGTGCATCTCGCCCTGGTGTTGATGCTCGGGCTCTGGATACCGCCGGTGCTGGCCGACTGGTACCGGCAGGCCGCAAAGCTCATCGGGTAAACGATGAACGTCTCCCCACTCGGAATCGGTGCTGCGCCGCTCGCCTCGCCCATTCCGGCGCAGCGCTGCCCGGTGAGCTCGGGACAGCTTCTCACCGCGTGCCGCCTGGCCTGGGAGAACGGCGGGCAGCTCGTGACGTTGTGGGGGAGCGACGAGCGTGATCGCGAGCGCGGTTTCTGCCTGCGCGTCCTGCTCGCGGACACGGACGGACTGACGCTCCTCGAGCACACGCTGCCCGACGCCGAGGCGCGCTACCCCGACCTGTCGCCAATCTTTCCGGCAGCGAACCGGATGCAGCGCGCCAATTTCGACATTCTCGGCGTTCAGTGCGACGCCGATGACCAGCGCCCCTGGCTCTGGCAGGCGGCGTGGCCAATCGACCAGTTCCCGCTTCGGCGCGACTTCGAAGTCTCGCCGAAATGGGAGCCGGGCGAGGAGGATTACGCGTTCGTGCGCGTCAGCGGCGACGGCGTGCACGAGATCGCGGTCGGACCGGTCCACGCCGGCATCATCGAGCCGGGACACTTCCGGTTCCAGGTTGTCGGCGAGAAAGTCCTGCGGCTCGAGGAAAGGCTTGGCTACGTCCACAAGGGAATCGAGAAGCGCTTCGAAACATTCTCGCTGGCAGAGGGCTACCGACTCGCCGGGCGCGTTTCCGGTGACAGCACCGTCGCCTACGCGTGGGCCTACGCGCAGGCGGCCGAGGCGATCGCCGGGATCACCGTGCCGCCGCGCGCGGCGAGCTTGCGTGCCCTTTGTCTCGAGCGCGAGCGCATCGCCAACCACCTTGGCGATCTGGGCTACCTCGGCAACGACGGCGGATTCGCGTTCGGGCTCTCACAGTTCTCGCGGCTCAAGGAGGATGTACTGCGCCTGAACGCGCAAGCTTTCGGACATCGCTTCCTGATGGACGTCGTCGTACCCGGTGGTGTCGCAGCTGATCTCGCCCCTGATACGGCCAGTGCGATCCGCAAGCAATCCAGGGAGCTCGCGCGAGAGTTGCGCGTGCTGCGCGACATCTACGACGAGCACGCCGGGCTGCAGGATCGGTTCCGATCCTGCGGACAGGTGTCGCGCGAGCTGGCGCTGAAGCTCGGCATCACCGGGCTTCCCGCGCGTGCCAGCGGCGTGCCGCAGGACCTGCGCTGCGACTTTCCGGTCGAGCCCTACGCTGCACTCGACGTGCGCCGGGCGACCCGCGAAGACGGCGACGTGGCCGCCCGCGTCGCGGTACGTTTCGACGAGGTCGTCGAATCGCTGCGCCTCACCGAGGCGCTGCTCGACGCGATGCCGGAAGGCTATATCGCCTCATCGTTTCCGCTTGCGCCGGCGGACCGCTTCGCGCTGGGCATCGTCGAGGCGTGGCGCGGTCCGGTCGTCATCGCCCTGGAGAGCGGGCCGGAGGGCGCGATCCGCCGCTGTCATCCGCACGATCCGTCCTGGCAGAACTGGCCGGTACTGGAGCACGCGGTGATCGGCAACATCGTTCCGGACTTTCCGCTGATCAACAAATCATTCAATCTTTCTTACAGCGGCCACGACCTTTAGCATTTTCGAGTAACACCACATGCTTCACATCCTTCGCCAGATCGCCCGGACCGGCATCAAGACCGAGCCCAGGCCCTCGCCCGCGGCAGAGACGGTCGTCGTCGCGCGCCTGCAGGAGGAAATTCTGCGCACGCTCGGACGCGCGCTCACGATTCGTCAGGTCGACGCCGGATCGTGCAACGGCTGCGAGCTCGAAATCCATGCGTTGGGGAATCCTTACTACAACCTCGAAGGCCTCGGCATCAAGTTCGTCGCCAGTCCCAGACACGCGGACATGCTGCTCGTCACCGGCCCGGTATCCAAGCACATGGCGATCGCGTTGAAGCGCACGTACGACGCGACGCCCGATCCGAAGCTGGTCGTGGCGGTGGGCGACTGCGGCTGTACCGGCGGCATCTTCGGCGAGAGCTATGCGACGTGCGGCCGGGTGGCCAACGTGATTCCAGTCGACGTCGCCATCCCAGGTTGTCCGCCGACGCCCACCGCCCTGCTTCAAGGCATCCTGGCCGCGATCACCACCGCAGCGCCGCAGCCGGAGCGCGTCGAGCCCGCCCTTCCCGAGTAGCACGCGTCGCTGCCCGCCGAGCAGCCCTTGAAAACGCCTGCCGTGCCGCCAACTGTGGATCGTGCGCGGCGGAAGATGCGCCGCCGAACCCAAATTTCAAGGAGCGAAACAATGACGAGTTTGATTGGTTACTACAGCCCGCTGGATCGGGTGTTCGATCGCGCGTTCGGCTCGATTCTCCCCGCGGTTAACGGCGACGCGGGCGCGAATGGCCGCGCGCTCAAGTTGGACGTGGTCGAGACGCCCGAAGCGTACGTCGTGAAGGCGGAAGCCCCCGGAGTCGCCAAGGACCGGATCGAAGTGAAGGTCGAGGACCGTGACGTCACGATCGGCGTCGAATTCCGCGAGGAAGTCGAAGCCAGCGGCAAGCCGCTGTGGCAGGAACGCAGCTACGGTAAGGTGAGCCGCACGATCCGACTGCCCGAAGCGGTCGATGCCAACGCGGCGGAAGCCCGGCACGTCGATGGCGTCCTGCAATTGACGCTGCCGAAGGTCGCCAAGACCAACCGCAAGCAGATCACCATCCAGTAAGGCAAGGCAACGTAAGGCAAGGCAACAAACACAAAGCGCGGCCATGGCCGCGCTTTGTGTTGTATTCGTCGTCCCGGCTCATTCTGCTAACCGATCCGGGACCCAAGCTTGGACCGCAATTGCTCTGCGTCTCGACATTGGATCCTCGCCCTGTGGCCTCTGCCGGCGACGACTGACTAGCGCGTGGCCTGGATGTCCCGGTCGTTGAGCGGCTGGACGGGGCGCGCGTTCATCGGGTAGAGCTTCGCGAAGCGCGCGATCTGGTCGGCCGAGACCTGCACCGGCGCCTTGAGCACGAACCAGGTCACCTCCTCGTTGCACGGCGGCGTCGTGAGCGACCCGGCGTAGAGGTAATAACCCTTGTTGTCCGGGAGCAGGTCGAGGGCGTTGATCTTGACCGCCTCGACGACGTTCTCCTTGCCTTTCTCTTTCGGCAGGTTGTCCCACAGCGCCTTGATGAGCCGGTTTTCCTTGCCGGCGTCGAGCTGGATGGCGAGCATGATCAACTTGGCGTTCGGGCCCTGGTGTACGAGCTGCACATCCATGTCGTGGCCCTTGCCGTCGATCTTCTCCTCGCCGGGCTTGTGAAAGTGGAACTGCACGAGCTCGTAACGCTTGCCCTCCCAGTTGAGGAAGCTGCCCGGCGCATAGTTCACCTGGATCGAGTGCCCGTTGTCGATGATCTTGAGTGGCGAGGGCTTGTAGTTGAACAGCAGGGGCGCGAGATCGCCCTTGCGCGCCTTTTCGTCGGGGATATCGATCGGCGACTGGACCTGGCCCAGCTTGCATGCCGCGAATCCCTTGTCCAGGGTGCTCCACTTTGCCGGGCCGGTCGCTCCGCTGTAGCTCCAGCGCTCGGCGTCCGCGCCGTAACCGAGTGTTGCCGCGATCGAGAGAAGCACGCCGACGACGGTAGCGAGAAAGCTTGCGCCGTGTTGCCTCATGACGATTCTCCTTTCGGGTTCTTGTTGTGCGTGCTTATCCCAGCAGGTCCGCGGCGGCCTTCTTCCCGCGACCGCCACGCGAGGCGTCGACCGGCGCACGCACACCTCGTTTGTGCGCATGCCGTTCGAGCACCGGCCCGAGATGAGCGCCGGTGAAGCTCCCCGGGGCCTTGGCCACCAGCTCCGGCGGCCCCGCGACGATGACTCGGCCGCCGCCATCGCCGCCTTCCGGGCCGAGATCGACGATCCAGTCGGCGGTCTTGATCACGTCCAGGTTGTGCTCGATCACGACCACGGTGTTGCCATGATCGCGCAGCCGGTGCAGCACCGCCAGCAGCATCTCGATGTCATGGTAGTGCAGGCCAGTCGTCGGCTCGTCGAGGATGTACAGCGTACGACCGGTGTCGCGCTTGGATAATTCCAGCGCCAGCTTCACGCGCTGGGCTTCGCCACCGGAAAGCGTGGTCGCCGACTGGCCCAGCGTGATGTAGCCGAGACCCACGTCGAGCAGCGTCGAGAGCTTGCGCGCGACGGCGGGAATCGGCTCGAAGAACGCGAACGCCTGCTCGACCGTAAGCGAGAGCACGTCGTGGATGTTCTTGCCCTTGTACTGGACCTCCAGCGTCTCGCGGTTGTAACGCTGCCCATGGCATACGTCGCAGGGAACGTACACGTCGGGCAGGAAATGCATCTCGACCTTGATCAGCCCGTCGCCCTGGCAGGCCTCGCAACGTCCGCCCTTGACGTTGAATGAGAACCGGCCCGGCCCGTAGCCCCGACCCGGCCCGTAGCCACGCTCGCGCGCCTCCTTGACCTGCGCGAAAAGCTCGCGGATCGGCGTGAACAGGCCCGTGTAGGTCGCCGGATTGGATCGCGGCGTGCGGCCGATGGGGCTCTGGTCGACGTTGATCACCTTGTCGAAGAACTCGAGCCCGGTGAGCTCCTCGTACGGCGCGGGCTCGGTCGCGCTGCCGTAGAGATGGTGCGCGATCGCGTGATAGAGCGTGTCGTTGATCAGCGTCGATTTGCCCGAGCCCGATACGCCGGTCACGCACACGAACAGTCCCACCGGGAGCTTGAGCGTGATGCCCTTGAGGTTGTTGCCGGTCGCACCCGTGATGGTGAGACAGCGCTCCGGGTCGATGCGCCGCCGGTCTCCCGGAATCGGGATCTGTCGGTGCCCGGCGAGGTACTGTCCGGTCAGCGAATGCGGAGCGCGGCGGATGTCCTCCGGCGTGCCCTGCGCCACGATCTGTCCGCCGTGTTCGCCCGCGCCCGGGCCCATGTCGACGACATGGTCGGCCGAGAGGATCGCGTCGGTGTCGTGTTCGACGACGATCACGCTGTTACCCAGATCGCGCAAATGCTTGAGTGTCGTCAGCAGACGGTCGTTGTCGCGCTGGTGCAGGCCGATCGAGGGCTCGTCGAGGACGTACATGACCCCGGTGAGCCCCGATCCGATCTGCGAGGCTAGACGGATGCGCTGCGATTCGCCCCCGGAGAGCGTCTCCGCGGAGCGGTCGAGCGAGAGGTAATCGAGACCCACGTTGTTGAGAAACTGCAGCCGATTGACGATTTCCTTGATGATCCTGTCGGCGATCGCCTGACGCTGTCCGTCCAGCGTGAGCTCGCGGAAGAATTCGCTGGCCTGCCTGAGCGCCAGGTTGCTCACTTCGTAGATCGCGCGGGAGCCAACTTTCACATGACGCGCCTCGCGGCGCAGGCGTGTCCCGTCGCACTCGGGACAGGGCTTGGAGTTGAGGTACTTCGCGAGCTCCTCGCGCACCATGACCGAGTCGGTTTCGCGATAGCGCCGCTCCAGGTTGGGGACGATGCCCTCGAAGGCATGCTCGCGCACCGTGGGTTTGCCGCGATCCGAGAGGTACTGGAAGGCGATCTTCTCCTTCTCGCTGCCGTAGAGGATCACCTGCTGCACGCGCTCGGGCAGCTTGTTGAATGGGCGATCCAGATCGAAACCGAAGTGCTTCGCCAGGCTCTGCAGCATCTGGTAATAGAACTGGTTGCGCCGGTCCCAGCCCTTGATCGCGCCCGACGCCAGCGAAAGTTGCGGAAATGCGACCACACGCTTCGGGTCGAAAAAGCTGATCGAGCCCAGGCCATCGCAGCGCGGACACGCGCCCATCGGGTTGTTGAAGGAAAACAGTCGCGGCTCGAGCTCCTCGAGCGAGTAATTGCAGATCGGGCAGGCGAACTTCGCGGAGTAGAGGTGCTCCGTGGCCGGCTCATTTTCGCCGCCGATTTCCACCACGATGGCGCGGCCATCGCCGTTCCTGAGCGCGGTCTCGAACGATTCGGCAAGGCGCTGCTTGAGGTCCTGACGGACGCGAAGCCTGTCGACGACGACCTCGACGGTGTGCTTGGTGTTCTTCGCGAGCTTCGGCACCGCATCGATCTCGTAGACCTTGCCGTCGATGCGCACGCGCACGAACCCCTTGGCCCGCAGCTCGAGGATGAGCTCGATCTGTTCGCCCTTGCGGTTGACCACCGCAGGCGCGAGGATCATCAGCTTCGTTTCCTCGGGAAACGTCAGAACGGCGTCGACCATTTGCGAGATCGTCATCGACTCGAGCTTCTGCTCGGGATGATTCGGGCAGTACGGCTCGCCGACGCGCGCGTAGAGCAGCCGCAGATAATCGTGAATCTCGGTGACCGTACCGACCGTCGAGCGCGGATTGTGCGAGGTCGCCTTCTGTTCGATCGAAATCGCTGGCGACAAACCCTCGATCAGATCGACGTCGGGCTTTTCCATCAGCTGCAGGAACTGCCGGGCGTACGCCGAGAGCGATTCGACGTAGCGGCGCTGCCCCTCGGCGTAGAGGGTGTCGAACGCCAGCGAGCTCTTGCCCGACCCCGAGAGGCCGGTGATGACGATCAGCCGGTGCCTCGGCAGATCGAGATTGATGTTCTTGAGGTTATGCGT
>VBCL01000052.1:15830-16128 GCA_005888865.1 Betaproteobacteria bacterium
CGTTCGACGCTGATCAACGGCGGGACCCATTAGGCCATCCGGCTGAAGTCGGTCGGCGCGATCATGCTTTACAATCAGACCATAGAATTGATGAGGGCTCCGCCATGGCATCCGTAAACAAAGTCATTCTCGTCGGCAATCTCGGCCGCGATCCGGAAACCCGCTACACGACCGGCGGCGACGCGGTGACCAACATCCGCGTGGCGACGACCGATACCTGGAAAGACAAGAACGGCGAGAAGCAGGAGAAGACCGAGTGGCATACCGTCGTCTTCTTCGGGCGCCAGGCGGAGATCGC
>VBCL01000053.1 GCA_005888865.1 Betaproteobacteria bacterium
CGCTGCGCGCCGCGGTCCCGGCCGACGTGCCCACGATCGCGGCCATCTACGGCGAGCAGGTCGCGACGGGAACGTCGAGCTTCGAGTACGATCGGCCCTCCGTCGCCGAGATGACGCGACGCTACGAAGCCTCGGTGACGGCAGGCTTTCCCTGGTTCGTCGCCGAGGACGATGCCGAGGGTGTCGTCGGCTATACGTTCGCCAGTCCTTATCGTCCGCGCCCCGGCTATCGCTACACCGTCGAGGATTCGGTCTACGTCGCACCGGCTGCGGCGGGTCGCGGCATCGGCGGGGCGTTGCTGGCGCGGCTGATCGAAGCGTGCACGGCACGCGGCGACCGGCTGATGGTCGCGGTTATCGGCGACGTGGCCAACGGTGCTTCGATCGCGGTGCACCGCAGGCAGGGTTTCGTCGAGGTCGGTCGCATGCCGGGCGTGGGGTGGAAGTTCGGCCGCTGGATCGAGAGCGTGTTGATGCAGCGCGCGCTGGGCGAAGGCAGGGCAGCGCCGCCAGCACCACGGTAAAGGCATGACAATGGTTGCGCGTTCGGCCTCGGATGGGTTGGTGAAGAGCGCCGCGAACTATGTGCCATTATCACCGGTGCAGTTCCTGGAGCGCAGCGCGCTCATCTGGCCGGACAAGATCGCGGTGCGCCACGGCGCGCTGGCCTATACCTACCGCGAGTTCGAGGCGCGCTGCCGGCGGCTCGCTTCGGCGCTGGCGGTGCGCGGGATCGGTCGCGGCGACACGGTCGCCGTGATGGCGCCCAACGTTCCGGCGCTGCTCGAGGCGCACTACGCGGTGCCGGCGCTCGGCGCGATCCTCAACGCGCTCAACTATCGACTCGACGCCAGGACAATCGCGTTCTGCCTGGCGCACGGCGAGGCAAAAGCACTCATCACCGACGCCGAATTCGCGCCGACGGTCCGGTCCGCACTGGGAGAGCTTCGCGAGGAGATCTTTGTCGTCGACATCGACGATCCGGAAGGACCGCGCAGCGAGGCGCTGGGGTCGGTGCGTTACGAGACTCTGCTCGCCGAGGGCGATCCCGGATTCGCCTGGCCCGGGCCGGAGGACGAGTGGGACTCGCTCTCGCTGCTGTATACGTCGGGGACGACCGGCAACCCGAAGGGTGTGGTCTATCATCATCGCGGCGCGTATCTCAACGCACTGGCCAACGCGCTGGCGTTCGGCCTCACGCCCGACAGCGTCTATCTGTGGACGCTACCCATGTTCCATTGCAACGGCTGGACCTACACCTGGGCGGTGACCGCGGCGGGCGGGACGCACGTTTGCCTGCGGCGGATCGACCCGGCGCAGGTTTTCACGGCGATTCGCAATCATCGGGTCACGCACCTTTGCGGCGCGCCGGTCGTGCTCAACGTGCTGGTGCACGCGCCCGCCGAGGCGAAGATTCGCTTCGAGCACGTGGTCGAGGTCGCGACGGGCGGCGCCGCGCCGCCGTCAGCGGTGATCGAGGCGATGGAGACGATGGGCTTCCGCGTGACGCACCTCTACGGCCTGACCGAATCGTACGGACCCGCGACGTTGTGCGCGCCTCAGGAGAGCTGGCACGAGCTTGCGCTGTCCGATCGCGCGCGACAGATGGCCCGGCAGGGCGTGCCGATGCCGGCGCTGGCGCAGCTCATTGTTGCCGACCCCGAGACACATGTGCCGGTGCCACGTGACGGAACGACGCTCGGCGAAGTGATGCTCCGTGGCAACACGATCATGAAGGGCTATCTCCGCAACGAAGCCGCGACGACAGCGGCGTTCCGCGCCGGCTGGTTTCATACCGGCGACCTCGCGGTGTGGCATCCCGACCACTACATGGAGATCAAGGATCGGGCCAAGGACATCATCATCTCCTGCGGCGAGAACATCAGCTCACTGGAAGTCGAGGAATGCCTGTATCGCCATCCGCAGGTGATGGAGGCTGCCGTCGTCGCGCGGCCGGACCCGAAGTGGGGCGAGTCACCGTGTGCGTTCGTCACGTTGAAGCCTGGAGGGGACGGTGCGACCGCGGAGGAGCTGATCGCCTGGTGTCGCGAGCACCTTGCGCACTTCAAGGCGCCGCGCGCGATCATCTTCGGGCCGCTGCCCAAGACCTCGACGGGCAAGATCCAGAAATTCGTGCTGCGGGAGAGGGCGACGAAGCTCTAGGGCGGCTCCAGATTCCTAGACGTGCGCCGCCAGAATCTGCCGCGCCGCAGCGACGCCGCTCCGCGTCGCCGCCTCGAGCGTGGCCGGGAAGTCGGCGTCGGTGTAATCGCCGGCGAGATAGAGACGCGGTTGCAGGGCTCCCGGCGCGGGTCGAGCGAGCCCGGCCGTGCAGGCGTACGTGGCCCGGCGCTCGACGATCGTCTGCTCCCAGACGGGCGGCGGCAGATCCGCCATCAGCTTCCGGAGCTGGGTGTCGATCGCGCTCGCGAGAACGCCGTGCTCGACACGCCCCGCCGCGACGTCGGTGCTGATGACGACCGCCGCAAGCCCGGGGGCGCCACCGAGCTGGCCACGGTCGAATAGCCACTGGCCCGGATCACCGTTGAGCTTGAGCATCGGAATCGGTACCGGCAGCCGCAGAGCGCATGGGTACTGCAGATAGATCGTCCGGATGGGCTCATAGGCGAAGGCGGCGACCCGCGCCAGAACGACGGACGTTGCATGGCTCGACTGAGCTGCAAACAGATCTGCGAGCTGATGCGGGCCGACGGCGATCAGCGCGGCGGCGAAGTGCTCTTCGCGAGCCTGGGTCTCCAGGCGGACACCGTCGGCAAGCGCGGTAAGGCCGCTCACCGCTTCGCCCAGGCGAACCTCGCCGGAGCGCGTTGCGATGTATGCGGCGGCGGGCGCCGGAAAAAGCGCCGTGAGATCGATTCGCGGGATCAGCACGTCGGAATCGCGCGCGTGCGCTGCGAAGGCCACGCGCAGCACGTTGAGGAAGATCTGCGCGGACGCTGCTTCGATCGGCGTATTGAGCGCGGCGATGCACAGCGGCTCCCAGAGATGCGTCACGGCGGCGTCGGGCTGATCGGCGAGCAGCGTGCTGACGGTCAGCTGTCCCGCGCAGCGATAGCCGCAGCGGCGTAGCCGGCGCACGAACGCTACCGTGGACAGGCGCTCGTTTCGCGACAGTCCATGCGCGGTGAGCAACGCAGTCGCGAGGTGCCAGGGCGCGGGCAGTGGCGCGGTCTTGAGACGAAAAACCCCGGGCTGCTCGAGGTGAAGCCGACGCCGGTCGAAGAGCTCGTGCTGTGCGCGCCCGCCATGCACTGTGCGCAGGAGCGAGAGGGTTTGTGCGTAGGCGCCGAGCAGGATGTGCTGGCCGTTGTCGACTTTTCGCTCCGCCAGATCGACCCGGCGGGCGCGGCCGCCGAGCACGCGCGCCGCCTCGAAGAGGCAGACGCTGCGCCCGGCGGCGGCAAGCGTCACCGCTGCGGCCATGCCTGCCCATCCGCCGCCGACGACCGCGATTCGCTCGGTCATCCCGATCTCGCGCCGGCGCTCAATATGTCCACGATGTCTTCCAGGCGATCCACGCCTTGCGAAGCGGCGTCAGCGCGATCCTGCGGTCGAGGACCAGGAAGTCGTCGCGCTCGATCTTTGCGAGCAACGCCTGGTAGATCGCCCCGGCGATCAGCCCCGGCCGTTGCGCGCGCCGGTCACCCGAGGGCAGCGCCGCGAGTGCCCGCGCGTAGAAGCTGCGTGCGCGCTCGACCTGGTGCGCCATCAAGGCTTTGAAACCCGCGCTGGCGCGGCGCGCGAGCAGATCCTTAGGCTCGACGCCGAAGCGCGACAGTTCGTCCTCCGGCAGGTAGACGCGTCCGCGCTGTACGTCTTCGCCGACGTCACGGATGATGTTGGTGATCTGGAAGGCGACGCCGAGATTGCGCGCATAGTCTCGGGTCGCGGGGTCGACGTAACCGAAAATTTCCGCAGACAGGAGCCCGACCACGCCGGCCACACAATGGCAATAACGTTCGAGGGTCGCGAAGTCGGGATAGCGAGAGCGTTCCAGATCCATCGTCATGCCGTCGATGACCGTCTGGAAATGCTCCTGAGGAAGCTTGAACGTCGCGACCGCGGGCGTGAGGGCGAGCGCCACCGGGTGCTGCGCTCGCCCTTCGAACGCCGCGCCGACCTCGGTGCGCCACCAGCCAAGCTTGACCCGCGCCACCCCCGGGTCGCTGACTTCGTCGACGACGTCATCGACCTCGCGGCAGAATGCATACAGCGCCGTAATGGCGCTCCGCTGATCGGCAGGCAGGAAACGGAAGCTGTAGTAGAAGCTCGACCCGCTCTGCGCCGCCTTCTGCGCGCAGTATTCGTCGGGACTCATCGAACCAGCGCCGTCGCCGTCATCGCGAGCCAATCGCGACCACGGAGCCGTGGCCGATAACGGAAGACGTCACCGTCGACCGCGTCGATCGCGCGCAGGATCTGCAAGCCGCCGGCCAGCGTCAGCTTGAGCTCCAGACCCAGCCGCAGCGGCAGTCCGCGCGTCAGCGGGCGCCCGGATTCGAGGAGCGAGCGGGTGCGCTCGATTTCGAAAGCCATCAGGCGCGCCCAGCGCTCGTCGCAGCGCCCCGCGGCAATCTGTTCCTCGCTCACGGCGAATCGGGCCATATCGTCGCCGGGCAGATATACGCGCCCCTTGCGCCAGTCGAGCGCGATGTCTTGCCAGAAGTTGGCGAGCTGGAGGCCGGTGCAGATGGCGTCAGCACGGCGAGCGCTCTCGGGGTCCGTGAGGTCGTAAAGGTGCAGCAGCAGCCGGCCAATCGGGTTCGCCGAGCGCGCGCAATAGTCGACAAGCTCGATGAAGTTTGCGTAGCGCGACTTGGTCACGTCCTGGCGGAACGCGGAGAGGAGATCGCGAAAGAGGCCGATCGGCAGCGCATGGCGGCCGATCGCAGCGGCGAGCGCCGGGAACGGCGCCTCAGGGGGCACTTCGCCGCGCTCGATGCGATCGAGCTGGGCGGCGTAGGCGTCGAGCCTGGACAGCCGTGCCGACGGCGGGTCGTCGCCCTCGTCGGCGAAATCGTCGGCGCTGCGCGCGAACGCATAAATGGCAACGATGGCCGGACGCAATGCCTGCGGGACGAGCCGGGATGCGACCGGAAAGTTCTCGTAATGGCCGATAGACACGGAACGCGCCGATTTCCGCGGGGTGTGGAAACTGAGTGGAAACTGAATGGAAACTGAGTGGAAACTGAGCGAAGCTCTAGTGGAAACTGGGGGAACTGAGCGAAACCCGAGGGCGGACCCGCCGCGCTAAATCGTGGTACGGAAGCGTCGATCAGGCAACGCCGCCGCGTGGCGCGACCCCGCGGCTTGGGCTATACTCCGCCGTTTGGCAAAACCGGCTGCGAAAGTGGCGGAATTGGTAGACGCACCGGCCTTAGGAGCCGGAGCCGAAAGGCGTGAGAGTTCGAGTCTCTCCTTTCGCACCAACGCACTTAGTTTGCACTCTGGCAAGGCAACGCCGCAACATAGCAAGGAATCCGAACGTATGCAAATGACCCTGGAGACGCTGGGCCACCTCGAACGGCGATTGCACGTCGCGTTGCCGAAAGCGCAGATCGAAGAGGAAATCCAGAAGCGCCTTGCGCAACTCGCCAAGACCGCCAAGATCCCCGGCTTCCGCCCGGGCAAGGTGCCGCTCAAGATGGTTGCCCAGCAATATGGGCCGCAGGTGCGTTCGGACGTGATTTCGGACACCGTGCAGTCGAGCCTCAATGACGCGATCCGGGAGCAGAATCTGCGCGTCGCGGGTTACCCGCGTATCGAGCCCAAGCAGGATGTCGCGGAGGATGAGTTCGGATTCTCGGCGGTGTTCGAGGTGTATCCGGAGATCAAGCTCGGTGACATGGCAACGGTCACGATCACCCGGCCGGTGGTCGAGGTCGGAGCCGGCGACGTCGATCGCACCATCGACATTCTGCGCAAGCAGCGCGCCCGCTACGAGCCGGTCACGCGTCCGGCGAAAGAAGGTGATCGGGCGCTCGTCGACTTCACCGGCACGATCGACGGGCTCGAATTTCAGGGTGGTCAGGCGCGCGACTTTGCGATCACGCTGGGCGAGGGCAAGATGCTGCCCGCGTTCGAGACTGCGCTCACCGGCATGAGTCCGGGTGAGGCGAAGACTTTTTCGCTTACGTTTCCGGACGACTACCATGGGCGCGAAGTCGCCGGCAAGCAGGCGCAGTTCGTCATGACCCTGAAATCGCTGAGCGAGCCGCATCTGCCGCCGGTGGACGTGGAGTTCGCGAAGAATTTCGGCATCGCGAGCGGCAGCGTCGACGAGTTGCGCGCGGAAATCGCGGCGAATCTGTCCGTGGAGCTGCGACGCAAGATCGAGGGCGCGCTCAAGGAGCAGGTGATGAGGGCACTGCTCACCACGAGCCAGCTCGTCATTCCGAAGTCGCTGGTCGAGCTCGAGACGCAGGGTCTGCGAGAGCGGGCGATCGCCGAGCTCAAGAACCGCGGCGTCAAGACCGAGGAGCTCGACCTGACCGCGGAGGTCTTCCGTCCGCAGGCCGAGGAGCGCGTCGCTTTCAGCTTGGTCCTGAATGAGGTCGTCCGGCAACACGGGCTGCAGGCGCGCCCCGAGCAGATCCGCACGCTGGTCGAAGAGGCGGCGCAGAGCTTCGAGCAACCCGAGGCCGTGATCCGCTGGCACTACGAGCAGCCCGATCGGCTGAACGAATACGAGGTCAGGGCGGTCGAACGCAACGTCATCGACTGGGCATTGCAACGCGCCCAGGTGAATGATCAGCCGACCGAGTTTTCGGCATTGATGGAGCCGGCGGCGACTTGAAACGCCGGCTTTGGGCCGGAAGGCCAGCATTTCAACCGGGTGAGCGAATGATGAGCAAGGATAGGGCGGAAGAACCGAGGGGACTGGGCTTGATCCCGATGGTGATCGAACAGTCCGGGCGCGGCGAGCGCGCCTACGACATCTATTCGCGACTGCTCAAGGAACGCATCATCTTCCTCGTCGGGGCCGTCGACGAGAACACCGCAAACCTGGTCGTCGCGCAGATGCTGTTCCTGGAATCGGAAAACCCCGACAAGGAGATCAACTTCTACATCAACTCGCCCGGTGGCTCGATCGCGGCGGGATTCGCGATTTACGACACGATGCAGTTCATCAAACCCGACATCTCGACGCTGTGCGTGGGCATGGCGGCCAGCATGGGAGCGTTCCTTCTCGCCGCGGGGACCAAGGGCAAGCGCTTTGCGCTGCCGAACTCCACGGTATTGATCCACCAACCTTTGGGCTGGGCGGCTTTCAGGGCCAGGCGTCCGACATCGCGATTCACGCCAAGTACATCCTGTCGCTGCGCGAGCGGCTCAATCGCCTCCTTGCCCAGCACACCGGGAAGCCGATCGCGCAGATCGAGCGCGATACCGACCGGGATAATTTCCTGACCGCAGACGAAGCTGTGGAGTACGGTTTAATCGATAAAGTCTTGCGGACCAGGGCTTAAGCCCTGTAAAGTGTATTTGAGCCCCGGCGGGACCGGGGCGCCGAAGGCAGGTGAATGGCCGATAAGACGTCCGGAGACAAGCTTCTTTACTGCTCCTTCTGCGGCAAGAGCCAGCACGAGGTGCGGAAGCTGATCGCCGGGCCGTCGGTGTTCATCTGCGACGAATGCATCGAGCTTTGCAACGATATCATCCGCGAGGAGGGGGCGACCTCCGACACCGCGCGGGCCGATAAGAACAAGCTCCCGACTCCGCACGAAATCCGGCAGATCCTCGACCAGTACGTGATCGGCCAGGATCTGGCGAAGAAGATCCTGGCGGTCGCGGTCTATAACCATTACAAGCGGCTCGATACGGCGGTCAAGGAAGACGACGTCGAGCTCGCCAAGAGCAACATCCTGCTGATCGGCCCGACCGGGTCGGGCAAGACCCTGCTGGCGCAGACCCTGGCACGCCTGCTCGACGTGCCGTTCGTGATCGCCGACGCGACGACCCTGACCGAAGCCGGCTACGTCGGCGAGGACGTCGAGAACATCATCCAGAAGCTCTTGCAGAAGTGCGACTACGACATCGAGAAGGCGCAGCGCGGCATCGTTTACATCGACGAAATCGACAAGATCTCGCGCAAGAGCGACAACCCCTCGATCACGCGTGATGTCTCGGGCGAGGGCGTGCAGCAAGCGCTGCTCAAGTTGATCGAGGGCACCATCGCCTCGGTGCCGCCGCAGGGCGGCCGCAAACACCCGAACCAGGAATTCGTTCAGGTCGATACGACCAACATCCTGTTCGTCTGCGGCGGCGCGTTCGACGGGTTGGAGAA
>VBCL01000086.1 GCA_005888865.1 Betaproteobacteria bacterium
GGGGCGCTGCAACGGAGCAACCGATGAAATTGAATGATGTGCAGGCGGCGACCCACGTGCCGCAACCCGAACTGCCGGCCCAGGCCATTTCGGGCGAAGTCCTGCTCGAAAAGTACGCGAAGGGCGACGAGCGCACCGTCGACGATGTGCGCCACCGCGTGGCGCACGCGCTGGCGATGGTCGAATTGCCGGAAAAGCGCGCCGCATGCGAGGCCACGTTCTACCGTGCGCAGGTGGACGGGTTCGTTCTGGGCGGTCGCATCAATTCCGCGGCCGGCACCGAGCTCAAGGCCACGCTGATCAATTGCTTTGTGCAGCCGGTCGGCGACAGCATCTCGGACGAGGGCGACGAGGTCGGCATCTATGCGGCGCTCAACCAGGCTGCGGAGACGATGCGGCGGGGCGGCGGCGTCGGCTACGACTTCTCCCGCATCCGGCCTCAAGGGGCGCACGTCAGGGGCACCAACAGCCGCGCCAGCGGGCCACTCTCCTACATGCGCGTGTTCGACCAATCGTGCGAAACCGTCGAGTCGGCGGGATCCCGGCGCGGGGCGCAGATGGCCGTGCTCCGTTGCGATCACCCGGACGTGGAGGCGTTCGTTCACGCCAAGGATCGCGGCGACTTGCGCAACTTCAATCTCTCGGTCGCCGCCACCGATGCCTTCATGCAGGCCGTGGAGACCGACGCCCTCTGGGAGCTCGTGCATCGCGCGCCACCCGCGGCCGAATTGATCGGTGCCGGAGCGTATCGGCGCGAGGACGGGCTCTGGGTGTATCGCAAGGTGCGCGCGGTGGATCTCTGGCAGCAGATCATGGCGAGCACCTACGATCATGCCGAACCGGGCGTCGTGTTCATCGACACCGTCAACCGCGATAACAACCTCTCCTATTGCGAGCTGATCGAGGCCACCAATCCGTGCGGAGAGGAACCGTTGCCCGCGTATGGCTGCTGCGATCTGGGCAGCATCGACCTTACGCGGTTCGTGCGGGCACCGTTCACCGAAGAGGGCCAGTTCGATTTCGTGGCCCTGGGCGCGGTCGTGGCGATTGCCGTGCGGATGCTGGATAACGTGCTCGACGCGACGGTGTGGCCGTTGCCGCAACAGGGCAAGGAAGCTGCGGCCAAGCGGCGCATTGGCCTGGGCTTCACGGGCCTGGGCGATGCGCTGCTCATGCTCTCGCTTCGCTACGATGCGGAGGAGGGACGAGATATGGCCGCAGCGATCGCGCGCGCGATGCGCGACGCCGCGTACTTCGCTTCGGTGGAGCTGGCGAAGGAGAAGGGTCCTTTTCCGTTGTTCGCTGCCGAGCAATATCTGGCAGCGCCGAGATTTGCCTCGCGCCTGCCCAACCCGATCAAGGCGGCGATCCGGCAGCACGGCATTCGCAACAGCCACCTCACCGCGATCGCACCAACCGGAACGATTTCGCTCGCGTTCGCCGACAACGCGTCCAACGGCATCGAGCCGGCGTTCAGCTGGGTCTACACCCGCAAAAAACGCATGGCCGACGAGTCGCGCAAGGAGTACTCGGTCGAAGACCACGCGTATCGGATGTTCAAGCACCTGCACGGGATTGACGATGACGTGACCGTGCTGCCGTTCGATCCCGGCCGCGAACTGCCGCCAGGCAAACTCTGGACGGAAAGCGACGGGAAACGCCATGCGATGCTGCCTTCGTATTTTGTCACCGCGCTGGAGATGGGCGCGCTCGACCACATGCGGATGAGCGCCGCGGTGCAGCCGTTCATCGACACGGCGATCAGCAAGACGGTGAATGTCCCGGTGGACTATCCGTTCGAGGAGTTCGAAGACCTGTATCTCGAAGCCTGGCGGAGCGGGCTCAAAGGACTGACGACGTATCGGCCGAACGCGGTCGTCGGCTCGGTGCTCGAGGTGCAACAACAGGCGGTCGCACCGCAGGATTTCGATGTCACGGATCCGGATCGCCGGATTCGCCTCGAGAAGGCGCCGCAACCGCCGCTCGCGAGCCTGCGTTGGCCCGGTCGTCCCGAGCTGCCCAACGGGAACCCGTGTTGGACGTATGCGGTGCGGCACCCGCTCGGCGATTTCGCGGTGTTTATCGGGCACATCGAGAACGGGCCCGCGTATCCGTTCGAGGTATGGGTCAATGGCGCCGAGCAGCCGCGCGGCCTTGGCGCGATCGCCAAGACGCTGTCGATGGATATGCGCACGGAGGACCGGCAGTGGCTCGACATGAAGCTCTCCGCGCTGCAGAAGGCGAGTGGTGACGACGCGTTCGACATGGCGATGCCGCCCTCCGGCGAAAAGGTCCCGGTGCCGAGTCTCGTGTCCGGCTTTGCGAAGCTCATTCGCTATCGTTGCAACGAGCTGGGCGCTTTTGGCGACGAAGCCAAGGGCGAGACGCCCGTCGTCGATGCCCTGATCGGCCGCAAGGAACCGAAAGCCGGCCCGGATGGCACATTGAGCTGGACGGTCGACGTCATCAACCACAACACCGGGGACGACTTCGTACTCTTCCTGAAGGAGCTCGTCATGCCCGACGGGCAGCGTCGTCCCTACTCGATGTGGCTCTCGGGCGAGTACCCGCGCGTGCTCGACGGCCTGTGCAAGGCGTTGAGCCTGGACATGCGGGTGTGGGACCCGGCGTGGATCGGCATGAAGCTGCGAAAGCTCCTGAACTACGCCGAGACCAACGGCTCATTCCTGGCCCGGATTCCCGGCTCGGACAAGGCGCAGAACTGGCCGTCGACGATCGCCTATCTGTCGCAGCTGATGATTCACCGCTACGCGATGCTCGGCATCCTGACCGAGGAAGGTTATCCGGTCGCGCACGTCGGCATTCTGGACGTCCCGCCGGCCGAGCGGGCGAACGCAGGGGACCTCAAGCCGCTGGCGGGCAAGAAATGCCCCGAGTGCGCGAACAGGACCATGATCCGCAAGGACGGCTGCGATTTCTGCACGGCGTGCGGGTACACCGGGGCGTGCGGCTGACGCCCGCGTAATGCATACGCTGCGAAGCCCGGGAAACTGGCTCGCGCGCTTATACGTCCTCAGTACCTCTTGTGCTCGCGCGCTTCTTCCGTTACTTCACGCCCCGCGGCGGTGACGTCCCTGCCCGCGCCTTCGATCGTGTTGCACGCGCTCAGCGCGATTGACGCCAGCGACATGAGACCGAACAGAATTGTTTTCCACATAGCTCTTTCCTTTCAATCGAGTTGAACGTTCGTGGCCGGACGAGGAGGTCCGCTGAAGGCGCCGACACCGACCGACGCAACTATGACCGCCACGATCGCGATCACCCCGGATGCGTCGAAGGGTCGAGACTTCATATGACCCCCATAACGGCAAGCACGATCAAAACGATCAGCAACAAGCCGAGGCCGCTGCTCGGGTAGTAGCCCCACTCGGAGCTGTACGGCCACGTCGGCAGCGCACCAACAAGCAAAAGAATGAGGACGATGAGCAGTATCAGGCGCATCAGGTTCTCCTTAGGCGCCTTCTCGTGCGCTCATTCTCCGGGCGACCATCTCTGGCCACAATCGGGAAACGTCTGATTCGATTGTAGGCACCACGTCCACACCCTGACATTCAAACGTCCGTCTGTTGCGTTCTCGCTCGTGCGACGGCACCTGACGGCTACAACGTAGGTCGGAGTCCTATCGGCGGGCGCGCCCGTTCCGACCCGATAAACAGCATTGCGCTGATGGCTTCGTGAAGAGCGGATCGCGAGAATGCGACCACTGGACACAGGAGACTTGAGGGTGCTCGTTTCTCGATTGGATCATTCCCGCGGCGGGCAGACCCGCTACCGCCGTGTCATACCCGATCCGGGCCCCGGCGCGCCGCAGTCGTGGACTAGCGCGGCCGCCGCAGGGCTGGTCTACGTGTCGGACGCGATGCCGGGCATCCGCCGCATTCGACGACGCAAGACCTTCAGCTATCTCTTTCCCGGCGGTCGCAAGGTGACCGACGCGGCCGAGGTCGATCGCATTGCGCGACTCGCCGTTCCTCCGGCTTACGAAAACGTCTGGATCTGTCCCGATCCGCGCGGACACCTGCAGGCAACCGGCCGCGACGCGCGCGGTCGGAAGCAGTATCGGTACCATCCGCGGTGGCGGCTTTTCCGAGACGCCGAGAAGTTCGAGCGGATGCCCTCGTTTGCCGACGCACTGCCGCGTCTGCGTCGCCGCGTCCAGCGGGACCTGGCGCTTCGCGGAATGCCTCGGGACAAGGTTCTGGCGATCGTCGTGAGCTTGCTCGATGCCACCCGTGTGCGCATCGGCAACGCGGAGTACGCCCGCCACAATGACAGCTACGGGTTGACCACGCTGCACAACCGTCACGTGGAGTTCGTCGCGGGCGGAAAGCTATTGCTGCGCTTCGCCGGCAAGGGTGGCGCAGACCACGAGATCGCGATCGACGACGGGAAGCTCGCGCGGCTCGTGCGCCGCTGCCACCAGTTGCCCGGCCAGCGCCTGTTCCAATACGTCGATGATGCCGGCGAGGCACACCCGATTGGTTCCGATCAGGTCAATGCGTATCTGAAGGAGGCGATGGGAGACGATTTCACGGCGAAGGACTTTCGCACCTGGAACGCGACGCTGCGCGCGATGGAGATCATGCATGCGACGCCGTTGCCCGATCCCTTGAGCGAACGCGCGCTCGCCGGGCTCATTGTCCAGGCCGTCAAGCAGGTCGCTGCCGATCTGGGCAACACGCCGGCGGTTTGCCGCAAGTCCTATATCAATCCGCTCGTATTCGACGCGTGGCGCAGCGGTGCGCTCCATGACGGCATCGGGGAAGAGCTTGCCGGCGGGCCACGCAAGGCGGAGCGGCTCGTCGCCGCGTTCTTGCGACGGCAAGCCGAGAGCGCGAACAGGACGCGGACCCGTCGCGCCCTGAACTCCGAGCGCCCGTGGCGCCATAACCGCTCAGCACCCGGGTAGCTGGTAATCCTTGAACTGCTCGCGGAGCGTCAGCTTGGAGAGCTTGCCGGTGGCCGTGTGCGGCAACTCGTCGACGAACACGACGTCGTCGGGCAGCCACCACTTGGCGATCTTGCCCTCGTAGAACGCCAGCAGCGCCTCCTTGGTGAGGTCTGCGCCCGGTCGCTTGACGACGATCAGCAGCGGCCGCTCATCCCACTTGGGATGGCGAATGCCGATCACCGCGGCCTCGTTCACGGAGGGATGACCGACGGCGATGTTCTCGAGCTCGATCGAGCTGATCCATTCGCCGCCGGACTTGATCACATCCTTCGACCGGTCGGTGATCTGGAGATAGCCGTCGGCGTCGATCGTGCCGACATCGCCGGTCGGCAGCCAGCCGTCCGGCGTGAGCGGATTGCCACCCGCCTCCTTGAAGTAGCGGCGCAGAACCCAAGGTCCCCGCACCACGACGTTGCCGGCGGACTTGCCGTCGCGAGGCAGCTCGCGACCCTCGAAGTCGACGACCTTCATCTCGACGCCGTAGAGCGGGCGGCCCTGCTTGAGCGAAAGCTGGAACCGGGCGTCGGCGGGGAGACCGCGATGCTTGCCCTTGGGGGCGTTGATCGTGCCGACCGGACTCATCTCCGTCATGCCCCAACCATGCATCACCCGCAAGCCGAACTCGTCCGACAATGTCCTGATCATCGCTGGCGGGCAGGCTGCGCCGCCGATGGTCGTATGCTTGAGCGTCGAGAACCTGAGCTTGTTCTGCTGCATGTAGTTGATGAGATTCATCCACACCGTGGGTACGGCCGAGGTGCTGTCGACCGCCTCGGCTTCGATCAGCCGGTAGAGGCTCGCGCCGTCGAGGGCTCCGCCCGGGAAGACGAGCTTGCAGCCGACGAGGGCCGCGGCGTACGGAATGCCCCACGCATTGACGTGGAACATCGGCACGATCGTCAGCACCGAGCTCGATGCGGAGAGACCCTTGGTATCGGGGAGCGAGATGGCGTACGCGTGCAGGAGCGTCGAGCGATGGCTGAAAAGCACGCCCTTCGGCTTGCCGGTGGTACCCGACGTGTAGCAGAGCGCCGACGCGGTGTTCTCGTCGAACTCGGGCCAGTCGAAGTCGTCGCTCTCGCCGGCGATGAGATCCTCGTAGCAAAGAAGGCCCGGAATCGCCGCCTGCGGCCGGTGCGCGCGGTCGGTCATGGCCACCCAGTGCTTCACCCCTGTGCACGCCGCGGCGGGCTTCTCGACCAGCGCCGTGAACGTGAGATCGAAGAACACGATCCTGTCCTCGGCGTCGCCGACGATGTAGACGAGCTGCTCGTGGAACAGCCGCGGATTGATCGTATGGACGATCGCGCCCATGCCCGAGACCGCGTAGTAGAGCTCGAAGTGGCGGTAGCCGTTCCAGGCGAGTGTCCCGACCCGATCTGCGTTATGGACCCCCAGCCGTGAAAGCGCTCGCGCCAGCTGGCGCGAGCGAACGTGTGCGTCGTGATACGTGTAGCGGTGGACCGGTCCCTCGACCGTGCGCGAGACGATTTCGGTATCACTGTGACAGCGATCCGCGTGCCGGATGAGCGACGAAATCATCAGCGGCACGTCCATCATCAGACCTTGCATGGGTCTCCTCCTCGACGGCCGCGCGTTACCGTCACTTACGCGTTTTGTGCCGCCATCCCATTGTAGCGCGCTTGAAATGGGGCATCGGCCCCGGTAGCATCGACCTTTGACTCGACCGGCGGGGCGCAGGGCGGATTGCTGCAATGCAACCTCGCGACGACTCCCCGGCGACCTATGGAGGAATTATGCGTGCAAGGACCTGCGTCGTCCCGGGCCTGTGGTTGGCCGCGTTGCTGCTGACCGCACCCGCGGCAGCCGAGATCAAGGTCGCGTTCATCGATCCCCTCTCTGGAGGCGCCGCGACGACGGGGATTCTGGCTCAGAAAACCCACCAGTTCTACATCGACGCCATCAACGCGGCCGGCGGGGTGAACGGCGAGAAGATCGCGCTGCTGTCCTTCGACAACAAGGTCAATCCGCAGGAATCGCTCATTCAGCTCCAGAAGGCGCTGGGCGAGGGTGCCCGCTTCGTCGTCCAGGGCAACGGCAGCTCGATTGCGCTTGCGATCACCGACGCCGTCCAGAAGTACAACGAGCGCAACCCCGGCAAGGAAGTGCTTTTCCTCAACTACGCCGCGGTCGATCCGGCGTTGACCAACGAGAAGTGCAATTTCTGGCATTTCCGCTTCGACGCCGACGCCGACATGAAAATGGGGGCGATGACCGACGTAATCGCCAAGGACAGCAAGATCAAGCGCGTCTATCTCATCAACCAG
>VBCL01000087.1 GCA_005888865.1 Betaproteobacteria bacterium
GGGCGGCAACAGCTCAGGGGTCGGTGCGATCGTCGTCGGCGGCGGAAGCGGTGCCGGGGCAGGCAGCGGAGCCGTAGCCGAAGGCGGCGCCGGAGACGGAAGGGGCGGCGGTCGTGGCGCCGGCGGCAGGACGGTTGCCGGTGCCGGCCGCGGCCCGGACAATGGCGCCGGAGCCGCGCACGCGGCCACCGCCAGCGCAGCCGCGACGCAGATCGGCCACAGGGCGCAGGCGCGGGCGAGAATTGTTGCTATCAAAGGGAGGATGTCGCCGTGGCGACGGGCGAGGCAGGGCCGGCGAGCGGACGCACATTATATGTGGTCGCGACGCCGCTCGGAAATCTCCGGGATGTCTCCTTGCGCGCGCTCGACGTCCTCGCAGGTGTCGATATCATCGCCGCGGAGGACACCCGGGTCACGGCGAAGCTGCTTGCCCGCCACGGCATCGCGTCGCGCCTTCTCTCCGTTCACGAGCACAACGAGCGCCGCCGCGCCGCCGAAATCGTGACGCTGCTCGGTCACGGCAAGAGCGTCGCGCTGGTGAGCGACGCCGGCACGCCGGGGGTAAGCGACCCGGGTGCCGTGGTGGTGCGTGCTGTTTCCGACGCAGGATTCACGATCGTGCCGGTGCCCGGCCCCAGCGCGGTGATTGCCGCGTTGTCGGCCTCGGGCATCGACGCAGCGCGCTGGCTTTTTTGCGGGTTCCTGCCGGCAAGCGCTTCGGCGCGTCGCAAGGAGCTCGAGCGTCTGCGCGATTGTCCCTGCGCGCTGGTGTTCTACGAGGCACCGCACCGGATCGGGGCAACGCTGGATGCGCTCGCCGTAGCGTTGGGCGCCGAACGCGAAGTGGTCGTCGCGCGCGAGCTCACCAAGCAGTTCGAATCCATCCATCGCTGTCGCCTTGGCGAAGCCCCTGCATGGCTCGCGGCGGATACCGACCGCAGCCGTGGCGAATTCGTGGTGATTGTCGACGCACCTGTTGCTGCGCAGCCGAGCGACGAGGCCGACGCAGCGCACGATCGCACGCTCGCAGTGCTCCTCTCGGAACTTCCGCTGGCGCAAGCGGTGCGAATCGCGGTCGCGCTGACGGGTGCGCCGCGCAAGCGGCTGTATGCTCGCGCGCTTGCGCTTTCGCCACGCGATGAGGCTTGAGCGCCGTGACCCGGGTTCCGCAGCATCTTTTTCGGGCGCGTCGCGTCGTTCCAGTGCGGGCCTGCGCCTTCGCGGCGCTCAAGCTACACTCGCTTCCATGAACGATATCGCGACCGCCTCGACCCTCGCGGCGGAGGCGACGGGATGGGAAGCGAAGCTCGAGCTCTCCTATGAGCGCCGCGGCGATCGCACCGTCCTCGTCCGGCGCGCGCATCGCGGACCGCTCGTGGTCCAGAAGTCGCTCTACCCGGAAGGCGACGGCGTTTGCCAGAACGTCATCGTCCACCCGCCGGCAGGCATCGTCGGCGGCGATCGGCTCGCGCTGGAGATCGAGGTCGGCGAATGCGCGCGCGCGCAGATCACCACGCCCGGTGCAGCGAAGTGGTATCGCTCGGCCGCGGCGCCGGCGCACCAGAGCCTGCGCTTTTCGGTCGCGGCCGGCGCGTTGCTTGAGTGGCTCCCGCAGGAGACCATCGTGTTCGACGGCGCGATGCCCGAGCTCGAGACGCAGGTCGCGCTGGTGGGCGACGCGACATTTTTCGGCTGGGAGATCGTCTGCCTCGGTCGCCGCCTTGCGGGCGAACGCTTCGCCAGCGGGCGGCTTTCGCAGAATATGGTGGTTCGGCGCGACGGCGCACGACAGTGGATCGAACGTACACGGCTTTCAGGCGGCTCGAGGCTCCTCGAGACACCGGTGGGTCTCGACCAGAAGTCGGTATTTGGCACATTCCTTGCAGCCGCACCGCGAGTGCCGGAGAATCTGATGGCGACGTGTCGCGAGGTCGCATGCGATGACGGTGACGTCGCGGTGACGCGCGTACCCGGTATCTTGCTCGCGCGGTACCGCGGGCAGTCGCCGGAGTCGGCACGGAGTTATTTTATCGCGCTGTGGGCGCGTATACGCCCCGCGCTTGCCGGACTCGACGCCGTGCTCCCGCGCATCTGGACGACTTGACGTCATCGACCATGGAACTCACACCTCGCGAGAAGGACAAGCTGCTTGTTTTCACGGCGGCGCTGCTTGCGGAGCGCCGCATGGCCCGCGGGCTCAAGCTCAACTATCCGGAAGCAGTTGCCTACCTGAGCGCCGCGATCATGGAGGGCGCGCGTGACGGGCGCACGGTCGCCGAGCTGATGAGTCACGGCGCGATGCTGCTCACTCGCGCCCAGGTGATGGACGGCGTGGCCGAAATGATCCCCGAGATCCAGGTCGAGGCGACCTTTCCTGACGGAACGAAGCTCGTCACCGTGCATCATCCGATTCCATGATTCCCGGCGAATTGCTGCCCGCTCTAGGCGACATCGAGCTCAACGCCGGACGGCCAACGATCAAGCTCAAGGTCGCCAACACCGGCGACCGGCCGATCC
Organism: Betaproteobacteria bacterium; assembly: GCA_005888865.1. GTDB lineage: Bacteria > Pseudomonadota > Gammaproteobacteria > Burkholderiales > Casimicrobiaceae > PALSA-1003. The sequence continues at coordinate 2,518 of VBCL01000087.1, forward strand.
AGATCGGATCGCATTATCACTTCGCCGAGACCAACGCCGCGCTCGAGTTCGATCGCCTGGCCGCGCGAGGGTTTCGCCTGAACATTCCTGCGGGCACCGCGGTGCGTTTCGAGCCGGGACAGGCGCGGACGATCGAGCTCGTCGCGCTCGGCGGCGCGCGCATCGTCTACGGATTCTCCGGCGCGGTGATGGGGCCGCTCGATCGGACGGTGAAGAAAGTCAAGAAAGTGAAGAAGTGAATGAGCGAACGGGCGAAAGCGGGGGCGGCATGGTAGGGCGGCCAACACGATGAAGATCAGTCGCGCGGCTTACGCGGAGATGTTCGGACCCACCATCGGTGATCGGATCCGGCTGGCCGACACCGATCTCGTGATCGAGGTGGAAAAGGACCTCACCGTGTACGGCGAAGAGGTCAAGTTCGGCGGCGGCAAGGTGATCCGCGACGGCATGGGGCAGAGCCAGCGCGTCGCGAAAGACAGCGCCGACACGGTGATCACCAACGCGCTGGTGATCGACTGGTGGGGGATCGTCAAGTGCGACCTCGCCATCAAGGGCGGCAGGATCGCGAAGCTCGGCAAGGCGGGCAATCCCGACATCCAGCCGGGCGTGGACATCGTTATCGGCGCGGGCACCGAGATCATCGCCGGCGAGGGCATGATCGTCACCGCCGGCGGCATCGACTCGCACATCCATTTCATCTGCCCGCAGCAGATCGACGAGGCGCTGATGTCAGGCGTCACGACGATGATCGGCGGCGGAACCGGGCCTGCGACCGGCACCTTCGCAACCACCTGCACACCGGGCCCGTGGCACATCCAGCGCATGCTGGAAGCGGCCGACGCCTTCCCGATGAACCTGGGCTTTCTGGGCAAGGGTAACGCGAGTCTGCTACCGCCGCTGATCGAGCAGGTGAAGGCGGGCGCGATCGGCCTGAAGCTGCACGAAGACTGGGGCACGACGCCCGCGGCAATCGATGCGGCGCTGAAGGTCGCCGATCGCATGGATGTGCAGGTGGCAATTCACACGGACACGTTGAACGAGTCGGGCTTCGTTGAAACGACGCTCGAGGCCATCGGTGGCAGGACGATCCATACCTATCACACCGAAGGCGCGGGCGGCGGCCACGCACCCGACATCATCAAGGCCTGTGGCGAGCCCAACGTGCTGCCATCGTCGACCAATCCGACGCGGCCTTATACGGTCAACACCATCGATGAGCACCTGGACATGCTGATGGTGTGCCATCACCTCGATCCGGGAATCGCCGAGGACATCGCGTTCGCCGAATCGCGCATCCGGCGCGAGACGATCGCCGCCGAGGACATCCTGCACGACCTGGGCGCGTTCTCGATGCTGTCGTCGGATTCGCAAGCGATGGGGCGCGTCGGCGAAGTCATCATCCGGACCTGGCAGACCGCGCACAAGATGAAGCTCCAGCGCGGGAAGCTCACCGGTGATCCTGCCGCGCATGACAACCTGCGGGTGAAGCGCTATGTGGCCAAGTACACGATCAATCCGGCGATCGCGCACGGCATCGGTCATGTCGTCGGCTCGGTCGAGGCGGGCAAGCTCGCCGACCTGGTGCTGTGGAAGCCGGCATTCTTCGGCGTGAAGCCGTCGCTCATCCTCAAAGGCGGCATGATTGCCGCCGCGGCCATGGGAGATCCGAACGCGTCGATTCCGACGCCGCAACCGGTGCATTACCGCCCGATGTTCGGTGCGTTCGGCAAGGCGCTGTCGACGTCGGTGACTTTCGTATCGAAAGCAGCGCTCGAGAATCCCGCCGTCCGAAAGCTCGAGCTCGCGAAACCGCTCGTCGCGGTAAAGAACACGCGGCACATCGGCAAGCGCGACATGAAGCAGAACGATGCGCTGCCGAAGATCGACGTCGATCCCGAGACCTACGTCGTTCGCGCCGACGGCGATCTCCTCGTCTGCGAGCCCGCGACCGAGCTGCCGCTGACGCAGCGCTATTTCCTGTTTTGAAGCTCAAAGCGTTGAGGGCGGTTTGGTATTTCGGCCAATGAAGCAATGTTGATCATTCAGAAGCGCATCGCCCCGCAGGCGCACGCCGACGCGGAGCTTCAACTGGCTTTCGAGCAGCGGCGGAAGGCGCGGCAGCGCACGGCTCTCGTGACGGGGGAGGAGGTGGCGTTGTTCCTGGACCGCGGCGCGATCCTCCGTGGAGGCGATTGCCTGGTCGCCGACAGTGGCCAGGTGGTGCGGGTCGTTGCCACGCCCGAGGCGCTCATGGAGGTGAAAAGCGGCGACGCCGGCGTGCTCGCGCGCGCGGCGTATCACCTCGGTAACCGGCATTGTCCGGTCGAGATCGGCGAGGGGTGGCTGCGCTTTCCGGCCGACCACGTGCTCGGCGAGATGCTGCTGGGGATGGGCCTCGCCGTGACGTCGATCTCGGCGCCGTTCGAACCCGAAGCCGGTGCCTACGCGGCCGGCCACCATCATCACTCGAGCGAGGCGAAGCACGCAGGCATCATCCACGACTTCGCGCAGCGCGGGCCGTCGCGATGACCCAAACACCGCAGGCAGGATCGACGCTCGCGCTGGTGCGCTTGCTGCACCTCGCGAGCCCCACGTTGCCGATCGGCGCCTACAGCTATTCGCAGGGCCTCGAATGGGTGGTGGAGCGAGGCGACGTGCGGGACGCCGAGAGCGCTCGCATCTGGATCGGCGAAATGCTCGAGCTCGTCGTCGCGCCCGGAGAGGCCGCCATCGTGTGGCGGCTTCTCGAAGCGGCGCGTGGCTGCGAATGGAACAAAGCCGCCGACTGGAACGATTTCTTCCGCGCTTCCAGGGAAACCGCGGAGCTTCGCGCGGAAACCGAGCAGATGGGCGGATCGCTTGCCCGGCTCTCGCGCGAGCTCGGCGTGCTTGACGACGGATCGGACAGCGCCGCGGAACGGATGGCGCCGGTGACGCTGCCGGCGGCGTATGCGCTCGTCGCACGCGGCTTCGGGATCGCGCCCGAGAAGGCGCTGACCGCGTATGTTTTTTCGTGGCTCGAGAACCAAGTGCTGTGCGCGATGAAGACCGTGCCGCTCGGACAGTTCGCAGGACAGCGCATGCTGTTCGACCTCGGTGCACGCGTCCCCGCGACTGTTACACGGGCCCGCTCGATCGGCGACGACGAGATCTGCACCTTCGCTCCGGGTCTCGCGCTTGCGTCCTCACGTCACGAGACGCAGTACACGCGGCTGTTCCGCTCTTAGAGGGCCTGTCGGGCTTGCCGCTGGCAGCGGACGGGCACCGCGGCGCGGCCGGCGCCCAGGACTTCATCCCAAAGCGCCCCCGTCGCATACGCGACAGTAAGCCCGAACAGGCTCCTACCCGAGTATCTCGCCTTAAAATGGCGTGCCGCAGGTGGTGCTCGATGCAGTCAGGTCACTGTCGCGCGACGCGCTGTCGCTCCCGATAAAGCGCCGCGATAAGAGTGGCGTCGGGGACGGTCTTCATTCCAGCGCCATCCGACACGCTTCGGCTTCGCTCATCCTTCCGCCTTCGGCCAGATACTGATCGAGCGTCATGGCATCGAAGTGACAGGTCAAGAGCTTTTGCAGGCGCTCCCGCGCCCGCGCTTCGTTTGGCTGGCGCGTGCATTCCTTTGCGGCGTGTGCCGTATCGGTAAAGCCCGCTACTCTGGCGGCGTTGGCGAGTTGGCCCGCAAGCGCAGCGCGCAACGCGACATGATCGATGAGCGACCACGCGTTGCCGGCGCCGCTCAACAACGGCAGACCCTCACGCGCTGTGTCGAGCGCGTCCGAGAGCTTGCCCCTTTCGATCAGCACGCCGGCGAGATTGGCGAGTACGAATCCGAGTGGGTCCTTGCCGCGGTGCCCCGAATTGCGATGCATGACAACGGCTTCGCGAAACGCGTTTTCAGCGGCCTCCAGATCGCCGAGCGCCCAGCTCACGTTGGCGAGATTGTTGAGCGACGCCGCCGTCGCAAATTCGCTGCCTGCTTCGCGGTAGAGCGATAATGCGGTTTCGTACAGGGTTCGCGCGTTTGCCAGATCGTTCGTCTGCGTCTTGAGAAAGCCGGCATTGGCGAAGTAAAAGGCGCGAAGCTTGGGCAGGCCGGATCGGTCCAGCGCCGGCAACGCCTCCTGCAGCGCGTCCGCGGATGCCTGGAAGCTTCCCAGGGTGGCACGAGCGTGCGCGAGCAATGTCAGCGATTGACCGAGGCCCTGCGCGTCGTCCAGCGTCCTGTATAGATCGGCCGCGCGTTCGAACGCCGCTAGCGCGCGCGTGGGTGCCCATGCTTCGGACAGGACGCCCAGCCACAGCCACAGCCTCGCTTGGTCGGCGAGCGACGCATTCGACGCGATGTGCGCGGATGCCGCCTCCAGCCGCTGCGCGCCCTCTCCGTACAAGGACAAAGCCGTCCACATGGGACCTGAGCCGCCGGCGAGACCGACGGCGAGCGCCGCATCGCCAGCCAAGCCAAGCGACCACTCGAGCGCACCGCGCACGTTGTCGATCTCCGGCAGGTAACGCGCGCGCCAATCGGCGTCGGCGCAGCGCAGCCAGGCGTCGGCCGCGGCGACGACCAACTGGCAAAAATATTCTGCGTGCCGGCGCTGCAGCGTGGCAGTTTCGCGCGCTTCGTCGAGCTTCGCGCGCGCGTACGCGCGCGTCGTTTCCAGCATTCGATAACGTGGTGCCGCTTCGGTCGTGTCGACGATCAGCAGCGATCGCGCGACGAGCTGGGCGATCAGCTCGCCGAACTCCGACGCGTGTATCGCCTCATCCGCCGCAACCCCGACAGCGGCTTCCAGGCTGAAGCCGCCGAGGAATACAGAGGCTCGTCGCAAGACCATGCGCTCTTTTTCCGAGAGCAGGCCATAACTCCAATCGAGCGTCGCACGCAACGTCTGCTGGCGCGGCAGCGCCGTGCGGCTGCCGTCCGTCAACAG
>VBCL01000088.1 GCA_005888865.1 Betaproteobacteria bacterium
ACGGACGCGATCCGCTCAAGCTCGGCGCCCAGTTCCGCTTCCGCTTCGGCGCTGCTGGCTGCCGATCGTTCCCCGGTCGGAGCCGCTGCGCAGACGGCACCAGTATACGGGTTACAATCACGCCAACAAAACTTCGGGGGGAACGTTTGCGCGCGATGGATAGACCTGCCTTTGCCACCGTCACGGCCCGCAACTCCGCATGAATCGCAATTCGCTGATCCTGCCGTATGCGGAGTCGCCAGCCGCTTATGTGCAGGCCGTGTATGTGCAATACGATCCCAGGGCGATCGGGGCCGCGGCCGATGTCGTGGCGATCATCGAGGATGCTGCGCCATGGGCGGAAGTCGAGCACATTGGCAGCACGGCGATCCCGGGATGTGCGGGAAAAGGGATCGTGGACCTCATGGCCATGTATCCGACGAGCAGACTCGTGGCGACGCGAGCGGCCCTGGATGGGCTCGGCTTTCAACGCCAGAAGGTCGGCCATATCTTCCCCGAGGAGCGCCCGATGCGCATTGGCGCCGTCGAGCATGATGGCACGCGTTACCGCCTGCACGTGCACGTGATCGCGGACACCAGCCCGGAGGTCGAGACCTTGCGTCGGTTTCGCGACGTCCTCCGCACCGACCGCGCGCTTCGCGACGCCTACCAGGCCAGGAAGCGGGCGATTCTGGAATCGGGACTGCACGAGCGCAGGGCCTACACCGACGCCAAGGGCGAGTTCATCCGGTCCGTGATCGGACCGCACTGAGCGCCGCCGGGATGCGGGTTTTCGGATTCGCCGGCTGGTCGGGCAGCGGCAAGACGACCCTGATCGAGCAATTGATCCCGCGCTTCATCGCGCAGGGCCTCACGGTATCGCTGGTCAAGCACGCCCACCACGAGTTCGACCTCGACCAGCCCGGCAAGGATTCGTTTCGCCATCGCGAAGCAGGCTGTCGCGAGGTGCTCGTCACTTCTGCCCTGCGCTGGGCGATCCAGCACGAGCTTCGGGGAAGCCCGGAACTCACCTTGGGCGAAGCGCTCCAACGCCTGTCTCCGTGCGATCTGGCGCTGGTGGAGGGCTTCAAGGGGGCTGCCATCCCCAAGCTGGAGGTCTACCGGCAGAGCGTGGGCAAGCCGCTTTTGCACCCGCGCGACCCGGGAATCGTCGCGGTGGCGACCGACGGGCCGTTAACGACCGGCTTGCCGGTGCTTCCGCTTGGGGATCCTGACGTGGTTGCAACATTCATCCTCGGCCACCTGGGTCTAATGGGGGTTCGGAATTGACTTGGCCGGGGGCCCGGCGTAACGTCAATTTGTGCATAGGCCTGTGCGTCCGCGGTGGATGGCAGGTGCATAGCGGGGCGGAAATCCGTGAAAAGACAAGGACTTGTCTGGACGCTTGGCGTGGGGCTGGCGATTGGCGCCGCCACGGGCGCGATGGCCCAGACCGGCTTCTACGGCGGCGTGTCCTTGCGCGACAACGGGAGCGATGCGATCGGCTTGGTGCTTGCTCCTCAGCGGGGCGGCCAGAGCCTGGTCTGGAACCGCTTTACCGCCCCCTTGGGCGACGATTCCTCCCAGCGATCGCTTCTATTCGGTGGCTACCGCTGGAAGAACGATGTCGCCGTCGAGGCGGCGTTCAATACGACCGACAAATACGCCCTGCACCCGGGTAGCTCGGGTCTGACCATTGGCCCGGGACCGGGTCTTTCCTTCGGCGACGTGGCGTCGCGCTCGTGGAACGCCGATGTGTACACCAGTTGGGAGTTCGCACGCAGCCTGTCGCTTTACGGCCGGCTGGGCTACCTCCAGACCGATACGCGCCCGCTGTTCGCCGGCGCCTCGATTATCCCGGGCGACCCTCGCCGCCAGCGAGACGGCGTCAATTACGGGCTTGGCCTGCGCTACGACGTAACGCATTCGCTGGGCTTGCGCGTCGAGTACGCGCGGTTCGGCCGTTTCGCGGGCGAGGTGATCGGTGGCGGCATGCCCGAGTCCGATCAAGTATCGATTGGAGTGCAATACCGGTTCTAGGCTGCATCTTCAGCTCTACACGCCGGCGGGTCGATACCGCCGGCGTTTTTCTTGGTGCGGTAAGATGTCGTTGTGATCACGCTGGTTTACCTCGCCCGTTTGCGCGAGACGCTGGGCATCCCCTCGGAAAAGATCGACCTGCCCGGCAATGTCGGCACGGTGGCTTCGCTGCTCGCTTGGCTGCGCACGCGCGGCGGCGCGTGGGCCGCGGAGCTGGCACCGGGTAGAGCGGTACGCGTCGCCGTGAATTTCGACGTCGCGAAATCGGATACCCCGATCAAGGCCGGCGATGAGGTTGCGCTGTTCCCGCCCGTGACGGGAGGCTAAGAAACCCCAATGAGCGTGCGCGTCCAGACCAGCGACTTCGACGTTGCGCGCGAGATCGCGGCGCTCCGCGCCGGCGATGCGCGCGTCGGTGCGGTCGCTGCGTTCATTGGCCTGGTGCGCGATATCAGCGATACCACCGCGGTGCAGACCCTTACGCTGGAACACTATCCGGGGATGACCGAGAAGGCACTGGCGGGAATCGTCGACGAGGCGAAGTCGCGTTGGCGCATCTACGACGCGACGGTCATCCACCGCATCGGCGAGCTGAAGCCGACCGATCAGATCGTGCTGGTCATCGCCACCAGCGCGCATCGTGGCGATGCGTTCGCGGCGTGCGAGTTCATCATGGACTACTTGAAGACGCGCGCGCCATTCTGGAAAAAAGAGCAGACGCCCGCCGGCGAGCGCTGGGTCGAGGCGCGCACGAGCGACGACGAAAAAGCGGCGCGCTGGTAGCGCGGGCGCGGGGCCGACGAAGGTGTTTGTCGTCAATCCCGCGCACGTGAGAACCCAGCGTCGTCCGACCGAAAGACCTGGGTCCTCCCTAGCTGCGTAGATGGCGTGGACGACGAGCCATCCAACTCCCCGGGCACTTCCGCCATGTCCGTCGCATTGATCGCCATCGATTGGGGGACGACCGCCGCGCGCGCCTATCGATTCGATCGGCACGGCCACATCCTCGATCGGACGAGCGCTCCGCTTGGCGTGCAAAAGGTCGCCGCGGGTGGCTTCCCAGACGCGCTGCGCCTGCTGCTTGACGGCGAGAGCGAAGACGTCCCTCGGATCGCCTGCGGCATGATCGGCAGCCGCCAGGGTTGGGTCGAGGCGCCTTATCGCGATTGCCCTGCGGGCTTCACCGCGATCGTCTCGGCGCTGACGCCCGTCCCCGGAGCGTGCCTGTCGATCGTACCGGGACTCGTCTGCCGCGATGCCGCCGGGGTTCCGGATGTGATGCGCGGGGAGGAGACGCAAATCTTCGGCGCTTTCGACGAGCAGGAGGCGCGGGACGGCGCGCGGCAGGTCGTGGTCCTCCCCGGCACGCACAGCAAGTGGGCGCTCGTCGATGCGCATGGTATCGAAACCTTCGCGACCTTCATGACGGGCGAGCTCTACGCGGTGCTGCTCGAGCACAGCATCCTTGGCCGGAACGTGGCAACCGGCAGCGACGCCGCGGCACTGGAGGACGGCGTGAAGCGGAGCCTCGATGGCGACGCGAGCCTGTCGCATGATCTGTTTTCGGCGCGCACGCTGGCGCTGATGTCCAAGCTTGCGCCCGCGGCCGTCGGCGACTACCTTTCGGGTTTGCTGCTTGGCGCCGAAATCGCTGCCGGGCGGCGGTGGCTCGAACGACACGCGGTGAAGGAGGAATCCGTGACCCTGATTGGCGATGCGCCACTGTGCGAGCGCTATCGTCGCGCGCTCGCGATCGCCGGTGTCGACGCGATGATCGGATCGCCCGATGCCGCTGCGCGCGGCCTGTGGCGCATCGCGCGCCACGCGGGAATGGTACGCACATGACCACGAACTCGCTTCGTCCCTATCTCACGCCATTGCCCTTGGTCGCGGTGTTGCGCGGCATTACGCCTGCCGAAGTCGACGCCGTTGCTGCCGCGCTGAGCGACAACGGATTTCGCATCCTCGAAGTCCCGCTCAACTCGCCCGAACCGTTGGCAAGCATCGGGCGTCTTGCGCGCGTGTTCGGCGAGCGCTGCCTCACCGGCGCCGGCACCGTGCTCGAGGTCGGCGATGTGCAACGCGTCGCCGACGCCGGCGGCCGGCTGATCGTCATGCCGCATGGCGACCTTGCGATCGTCCGCGAGGCGAAGCGGCTGGGGCTCACGTGTCTGCCGGGCGTGGCCACCCCAACCGAAGCGTTCGCCGCGCTCGCGGCGGGTGCCGACGGCCTGAAGATGTTTCCGGCCGAGCAGCTCTCGCCCGCTGTGCTCAAGGCCTGGCGCGCCGTGCTGCCGAAGGACACGCTGGTGTTCCCGGTCGGCGGCATCCGTCCCGACAACATGGCCCCGTACTGGGCAGTCGGTGCGAACGGGTTTGGCACGGGTTCGAACCTCTACCAGCCCGGGGCTCCCGCCACCAGCGTGAGAGCGGTCGCGGCGCAATTCGCGGCCGCCTTCGCGACGCTGAAGTCGAGTTCATGAGCGCCGCAGGGCCGCCCCAAGGCGCGAATTGCTCCCCCGCATTTGGGGGCAGCGCAGCGGCCGAATGGGTCAATGAGGCCGCAAGCGTGGGGGTCCAATGAATTCTGCGCGCTTCGATCTGGCAGCACTCGGCGAACCGCTCGTCGAATTGAACCAGACGCGAGGCGCGACCGGAGAGTATCTGCAGGGCTTCGGCGGCGACACGTCGAATTGCGCGATTGCCGCTTCGCGGCTTGGCGCGCGCAGCGCGTACGTCACCCGCGTCGGCGAAGACGCCTTCGGGCGACAGTTCCTCGAGCTCTGGAAGCGCGAGGGCGTCGACGTGGCGGGAGTCGGCGTCGATCCCGACGCGCCGACGGGCATTTACTTCGTCACTCATGGGACGAGCGGACACGAGTTCAGCTATCTGCGCGCGGGCTCCGCGGCGAGCCGCATGCGGCCGGCGGACCTGCCGCTCGATGTGCTTCGTGCGTCGAAGGTGCTGCACGTCTCGGGCATCAGCCAGGCGATTTCGGCCTCGGCGTGCGATAGCTGCCTTGCCGCGATCGATGCCGCCCGACGCGCGGGCGTGAAGATCTCCTACGACACGAATCTCAGGCTCAAGCTCTGGCCGCTGGCGCGCGCACGGGCCATCATTCGCGCGACCCTCGCGCTCGCCGACTGGGCGCTGCCCAGTCTCGACGATGCCCAGTTGCTGTACGGGCGCGACGAGCCCGAGTCGATTCTCGACGCCTGTCATCGGGACGGCGCGCCGATCGTCGCTCTTCGATGCGGCGCGGCCGGGTGTGTGGTCTCCGACGGGCACCGACGTGAGCGCATCGCCGGCCATCGCGTCGACGCGGTTGATGCAACCGGTGCCGGCGACTGCTTTGACGGCGCGTTCGCCGCGCGGCTTGTGGCGGGCGATGATCCGTTCGCGGCCGCGCGCTATGCCAATGCCGCCGCTGCGCTGCAGACCACGGGCTATGGCGCAGTGGCGCCGCTGCCGCGCCATGCGCAGGTCATGGCACTCCTCGCGGAGGCAGTCGCTTCGTGATCACGGCCACTTTTCAGGAAGGGTCGTTTCGCGACAAGACGGTGCTCGTCTCGGGCGGCACTAGCGGCATCGGCGCGGCGATCGGCAATGCACTGGCCGAGCTCGGTGCGATCGTCACCGTCACGGGCGCAACCGAGGCCGAGGCGGCCGAGGCGAACCGCGGCGCTTCGATCGGGCGCGCGGATGCGCTCGACGTGCGCGACGATACCGCGGTCGCTGCATTTTTCGCGGCGCTGCCAACGCTCGACGTCCTGATCAACTGCGCCGGCATCATTCGCCGGGGTGCGGAGCACGATCCCGCCGTGTTCGCCGAAGTACTCGACGTCAACCTGACAGGCACGATGCGTCTTTGCGCCGCCGCGCGTCCGCTTCTCGCCAGGACGCACGGCTGCATCGTCAATACCGCGTCGTTGCTCGCCTTCGTCGGCGGGGCTCTCGTGCCCGGCTACAGCGCGAGCAAGGGGGGTGTGGCGCAACTGACCAAATCGCTGGCGGTCGCGTATGCTCCCGATCGCATCCGCGTCAACGCGATCGCGCCCGGCTGGATCGAAACGGAGCTGACGCGGCCGCTGCGGGAGGATCCGGTGCGAAACGAGGCGATCGTCGCGCGCACGCCCCTCGGCCGTTGGGGCGTGGCCGACGACGTCGCGGGAACGGCGGTTTTCCTGTGTTCGCCTGCGGCGGCCTTCGTGACCGGCGCGATCATTCCAATCGACGGCGGCTATCTCGCCGCATAAAAAACTATGGCGCTCAATACCGCGATCCGCTATCTCAAGAAAGGCGATTGGCAGAAAGCGCATGAGCTCGCTCAGCAGGACGAATCCAAGCTCGGTTGCTGGGCGCACGGCATCGTGCACCTGGTCGAGGGTGACCTCGGCAACGCCCGCTATTGGTACCGCCGCGCCGGCCGGCCGTTTCCCAAGGATCGCGATGTCGATCGCGAAGTGGCCGAGCTGACCGCTGCGCTCAAGGCGACGCAATGATCGCCGACGGGGCCGCAAGCGTGGAGGTCGAGTGAGCGCCGCGTTGATCCTGCCCTCGTCCGGTCTCAGGCCGGAGATCGCGATTGCCGCGCTGCCCGACGACGAGCGCGTCTGGGTGCCGCAGGCGCAGGACGTCTGGTTCCGGCCGCTGCTCTTCAACACCGTGACCGGTGGCTGGTGCAACCTGCTCCGCGTACGCAGGTCGGGAATCCTATCGCGGCATCGCCATCCGATGGCGGTCGTGGGTTATGTGGTCAAGGGGCGCTGGCGCTACCTCGAGCACGACTGGGTCGCCGAGGAAGGAAGCTTCGTCTACGAGCCTCCCGGCGAAATCCACACGTTAACCGTGCCCGACGACTGCCCGGA
>VBCL01000546.1:0-1251 GCA_005888865.1 Betaproteobacteria bacterium
TGAACAATGCCGGAATCCTGAAGACGGGTTCCGTCATCGAGGCCACGATCGAGGACTGGGATCAGGTCTGCCGCGTGAATCTCTCCGGCGTGTACTACGGCTGCAAGGCCGTCCTGCCGTTCATGCTGCAGCGAAAGTCGGGAAAGATCGTGAATATCGCCTCGGTATCCGCGGCGAAAGGCGGCGGCGCGTTCGGCAATGTCCTCTACGGGACGACCAAGGCCGGCGTCATCGCGCTCACCAAGGGGCTCGCCCGTGATCTGGCGCCATTCGGAATCAACGTGAACGCGGTCGCGCCTTCGGTGACCGAAACGGGGATGACGGGCCCCCTGTTGTCGCCCGAGCGGCGACAGGCTGTGCTGTCCGCGATTCCGCTTGGCCGCTTCGCGTCGACGGCCGACATCGCGCGCACGGGTCTTTTCCTTGCTTCGGATGTTTCCGCGTACATCACCGGCGATACGATCGTCGTCGACGGTGGCTACCTCACCCGCTGAGCGCTACTTCGCGTCCTCCGGCTTGCGTCGATACCCGCTCGCGCGCATGCACGCGTCGTACATCCGGTTGAACGTCGAGTGCGTCGGATCGTGTTCGCCGGAGCCGAGCCTCTTCTGGTCGGCTTCGGACTGCTTGGTGCACGCCGCGCTGTCCTTGACGAATTGAGCATTCGAGGTCTGACCGGACTCGTAGTCCGCCGAGGTGCGCGCTGCGAATGTCGTGCAGCCAATCGCCACAATCAGGGCAGGTACGGCGAGTAAATGCAAGCGAGCGATCACAGCGGCCGTCGGCAACGAGATGTCCCCAGTGTAGTCCGAAAACCGCGGGCCGGGACGGATAGACGAGGACCGCGAATGCAACAACAGATGAACGCGGCGGGTGGTAGAGTCGTAGACCAGGATTCAATCAAACAACCTGCCGTCAATCGACGCGAAGTCGACCGAGCTACACCCTTTGGCTAAGGAGGAGCACATCATGACCAGGACCTTCGTCAGGCGCCTTATGGTTTTCACCGCGATCTGGATGGCCGGATTCGCGACGCTGGCCCTGGCAGTCGATCAGGGCACGGTGATCAGCGAGCGCGTCAAGAAGCTCACTCGGGCCGTCAAGTGGAACCAGGTCGCCGCCATCCCGATTGCCTTCAACACCTATCACCCGCAAGGCATGGTGAAGATCGGCGGTACCTATTTCGTCTCGACGGTCGATATCAGGAAGCAGACGACGCGCTACCCGCAGTTGCAGGACGGTTACGACCGA
>VBCL01000546.1:1302-3811 GCA_005888865.1 Betaproteobacteria bacterium
CCGATCTGACGCTAGGTGAAGGCTCGGTGTACCACCCTGGCGGCATGGACTATGACGGCAAATCGATCTGGGTGCCTACTGCGGAGTACCGACCGAACAGCCGCTCGATCCTCTATCGCGTCGATCCGGCGACGATGAAGGCGACCGAGGTGCTGCGCTACGGCGATCACATCGGGGGACTCGTCTACAACGCCGAGAGCAAGACCTTGCATGGTGTGAGCTGGGGTTCGCGCCGCTTCTATCGCTGGACGTTCGACAACGACGGCAAGGTGAGCAACGCCGGCACGCCGCCGGAGCAGCTTCGCGTGCCGAACCGGTCGCATTACATCGACTACCAGGATTGCAAGTATCTCGGAGGGCAGGAGGCGCTGTGCTCCGGGCTCAACATGTATCAGCCGAAGAAGGACGGGCCGCGATTCGCTCTCGGCGGCTTCGAGATCGTCGATCTCGCCGCCAATCAGGCGATCTACCAGGTTCCCGTCGAGCTGTGGACCGAGGGCGGCCTGCCGATGACCTACAACCCGTTCTGGATCGAAGCGACGAGCAACGGGCTGCGGGCGTATTTCATGCCCGAGGACGAGAAGTCGACGCTGTACGTCTACGAAGCCGAGGTCAAGTGACGCGCCAACCGCGGTTCAGTTCGCGCTCAGGTCAACGCCTGCTCGATATCGCCGATCAGATCCTCGACATGCTCGACGCCGATCGACAGGCGCACGAGATCCGCGGGGCATTGCGTTCCGGGCCCTTCGACGCTGGCGCGGTGCTCGGCGAGGCTCTCGACCGAGCCGAGGGAGGTCGCGCGCTTGAACACGCGCAGTCTCGCGGTGAAAGCCTTCGCGGCGCCCTCACCGGCCTTAAGACGTAGCGACATCATCCCGCCGAAGCCGCCGTGCATCTGCCTCGCCGCGACAGCGTGACCGGGATGCGTGGCGAGTCCCGGATAGAGGACGTGCGAGAGCTTCGGATGTCCATTGAACCGCTCCGCGATCGCCTGCGCGTTGGCGCACGCGGCGCCGACGCGCAGATGCAGCGTGCGCATCCCGCGCAGCAGAAGCCATGCCTCCAGCGGGCCCAGCACTGCGCCGCCGCCGCCACGCTGGTAGCGGATGCGCTGCCATAACGCATCGTCCGCTGCGGTCGCCAGCACGCCGGCAACGACGTCGGAGTGGCCATTGAGATACTTGGTCGCCGAGTGCATCACGATGTGCGCGCCCAATTCGATCGGGCGCGTCAGCAACGGCGTCGCCGCGGTGGAGTCGACGGCCACGATCGCGCCGACCTCGCGGGCAATCGCGCTCGCGGCGGCGATGTCGGTGATCTCCCAGGTCGGATTCGCGGGCGTCTCGATCCAGAGCAGCCGCGGACGCTGCGCGCGCACCTTGGCCGCAAGATCGTCGATCGACGCGTTGTCGTAGAACTCGATTCCGAGCCCCCAGGGCGCCGCGAAGTCGAGCACCCACTTGCGGAATCCCCAATACATGTTGCGCGGTGCAAGGACGCGATCCCCGGGCGTGAGGGCGAGGAATACCGCCGCTGCCGCGGCCTGCCCCGAGGCGAACAATATCGCTGCGGCCGCACCCTCGAGTGAAGCGATCAACGCCTCGGCCTGATCGTAGCTGGGGTTGTCGGCGCGCGAGTAGGTGCGTCCTCCGGGAAACGCGCCGTCCGCACCGCGCTCGTAGGTCGTCGAGACGTAGATCGGCGGCACGATGTCGCGATAGGGCTCAGCGACCTTGCCCATGCCCTGGGCGGCGAGCGTCTCGGGGTGAAGCTTCGATTTGTCGGGTTTCATCGCTATTACATCGTTGTGGCCATCGCCCGGGCGGCGAACCGGCGATCGTCAGTGATCGTATCGCTGCAGCCACTGGACGATCTGCGTGGCGGTTTCCGGCGCGCACTCGCGCTGCGGAAAGTGCCCCGCGCCGTCGATCAGGCGCCGCTCGTACGGTCCGGTGAAATACGACTCCTTGCCTTCGCTCATCTGCGGTGAATTCACCGGGTCCTGCGCACCGTGGAGCGTGAGCGTGGCAACGCGTTGCTTTGGCGCCGGGTCGAATCGGGCTTCGAGCGCTGCGTAACGCGGATCGCCCGATGCATGACCCCAGCGCGCGCGGTAGGAGTGGAGCGTGATGTCGGCCCAGTCGGGATTGTCGAACGAGACCGCGGTGCGTTCGAACTCGACTGCGTCGGGCTTATACGCGACGAACCACTCGTTCCAGATGTGGCGCGTGAATGCGCGACGATCCTCACGCACGAGCTTTTCGCCCCGCGGCGTGGCCATCAGCCAGTGGTACCAGTAGTTCTGCGTCTGCCGATAGGAGAGCGTCTGGCCCGGCGAGTTGGTGCCGTAGCCGGTCGACACCGCCACGCACGCGGCGACGCGTGCTTCGTTCAGCGACGAGGCGATGTAGGCCGCACGCGAGCCCCAATCGTGGCCGACCAGCGCGTGCCGGCCGAGGCCGAGCGCCGAGGCGAAATCCACCAGATCCTGACCCAAGGCGACAAGCTG
>VBCL01000089.1 GCA_005888865.1 Betaproteobacteria bacterium
TGCCCCCGGCGATTAACCGGAGCAACGTCTTGAAGCCCGGATGTTCCGTCGACACGGGTTCGAGGAATTTACCGTTGTGATCGATGACCAACGGAACAGGCTGGCGCCCAAGCGTGGCCGCATGGTGCGGCAGCTCCCGGGCGTCGAGCTGCAGCTGGATGTGCCAGCCAAAGGCGGCAATCCGCTCAGCCATCGGCTCGAGCGCATCGAACGTCAGCATCCCGCCAGGCAGCAGGTGGAAGCGCGCACCGCGAACGCCGGCACGCGTCAATCGCTCCAACTCGGCATCCGCGACATCGGACGGCACCGTGGCGATGCCGCGCGCGGTATCGCCGAGGCCGGCAAGCGCCTCGAGTGTGCAGGTGTTGTCGAAACCATAGCCGTTGGGTTGCACGACGACGGCGCGCGTGAGCCCAAGCAGGCGCCGGACCTCCAGGTAGTCGGCGAGCGGCGCGTGCGGCGGCTTGAAGGTCGCCTGCGGCACGAGCGCGAACCGGTCCTCGTAGACGTGCATGTGGCAGTCGCAGGCACCGGGAGGAGCTGAAAGCCTGGGTGGACGCATGACGTTCAGGCGCGGCGGCGTTCGGAAAAGGCGCAAGTATACTTGGCGACAGGCCGGGCGCATTTTGCGGCCGCATGTCCCCACCGTCGACAAACATCAAGGCAGGCTCATGGCTTCGGATCTCGAGGGCAAGGCAGTTCTCATCACGGGCGCATCCACGGGGATCGGCGCCGCTGCAGCGCGCGCCTTTGCACGGCTGGGTAGCAGGGTTGCCGTGCACTACAACACCAGCCGCGATGCAGCGGAAAAGGTCGCCGCCGACGTGCGTGCCCTTGGTGGGGAGGCTTCTCTGGTCGGCGGCGACGTGACCGATGGCTCAGTCATCAAGCGGATCGTCGCCGAAACCCTGAACGCATTCGGGCGGATCGATGTGCTGATCAACAATGCCGGCGGCCTCGTGGCCCGCACCCGCATCGAGGACTACAGCGAAGCGTTCCTGCAAAAAGTCCTCGCCCTCAACGTCATCCACGTTGCACTCTTCATGCGTGAGGTCATCCCCGTCATGCGCCGGCAGAAGAAGGGCAATGTCATCAACGTCAGCTCGATTGCCGCGCGGCATGGGGGTGGGGCGGGGGCGATCATTTACGCGGGGGCCAAGGGATTCATCTCGACCGCGACCCACGGCTGGGCGAAGGAGGTCGTCGGCGACGGCATCCGGGTCAATGCCGTGTCGCCGGGAGTGATCACGACGCCGTTCCACGAGCGCTATTCGACACCCGAGCAGCTCAAGGGAATGCAGGCGACGATACCGATGAACCGACTGGGCACCGCGGACGAATGCGCAGGGACTTTCGTGTATCTCGCGTCGGATGAGCTGTCCGGTTACGTCACGGGCCAAGTGATCGAGGTCAACGGCGGGCAATACATGCCCTGAAGGGCGCTGCAACGTTTTGCAGCGCCCTTCGCCGGCTTAGCGAATCGCCGGGACCTCAAGCGCGCCCGACGAGCGCAGGCAGCTCGGCGAGCGAGCCGATGATCGCGTCCGGCTTCGGTCCGTGCCGTTCGAGCGGAGCGCCCGCGCGATTGACCCAGATCACCGTGAGCCCGAAGGCCTTCGCGCCGACCGCATCCCAGCCGTTGGACGATACAAAGCCGATGCGCGGCGGAAGCAGCTTGAGATGATCGACGGCGAGCTGATAGACGCGCGGGCTCGGCTTGTAGACGCCTGCGGCATCGACCGACAGGACGGCATCGAGGTGCGACGCGAGTCCCGTGGTGGCGGCGAGCAACTCGAGCATCTCGCGTGTTCCGTTGGACAGCACCAGTCGCGGCATGGGTGCCAGCGTGACCAGCACGGTCGCGACGTCGGGGTACGGCGACAGATCGAGATAGGCGTCGAGCAGTCGATGCCGCGCCGCCGCCGTTAGCGGCAGATGCAGCGCCTCGGCCGAAAAATCCAGTGCATGGGCAGTGATCGCTGCGAAGTCCTCACGCCGCTGCATCGGACTCAGCATCAGACTTTGCAGCCACGTATACTCGAGCTGCTTGCTTCGCCAGAGTTGCGACAGCGCGGCACCCTGGCCGGAGAACAGGCGCTCCGCAAGCGTCGCGACCGATTGCACATCGAACAACGTCCCGTACGCGTCGAAGACCAGCGCATCGACCGAGAGGGTCGACACGGAGTTGGCAATCATCGGAGCACCTCCCTGACAGAATTTTCTGTCATCGTATGCAAAAATTGCGCGGATGTCGCACGTTGACGCAAACGCAGCCAAAAAAATAGGGGTTACACTTGCGTGTAACCCCTTGGTTCCATGGTGGGCGATACTGGGATCGAACCAGTGACCCCTGCCGTGTGAAGGCAATGCTCTACCGCTGAGCTAACCGCCCGCGCGAACCCAGACAGGAGCGGGTATTTAAGCACAGCGCGAAAACGAGGGTCAAACCGACGTCGAGATCTGTCCAGCGACGTCCTGGACAAAAGTGGCACCATAACGGTGCGATCCCGCACCGTGGACCGGCTCCCGCCACCGGCTCAACGGTAGGGGATTTCGTTAAGTTTATACGTTGAAAAGCAAAAATTTCCTTGGCTCAAGTCTTGCTAAAACCCCCTGGATTGCCGGATCAGCGCCCAGTGTCCCGACTCATTTATGATGAAATGTGCGACGCCGACGGCTCGGTCCGGCCTCACTATCAGGCTTTCTCGGACTGGGTGAAGCGGACCGGGGACCACCAGATCGCCCAGAAACGGGACGAAGCCGAGCGCGCGTTTCATCGTATTGGTATCACCTTCGCGGTCTACGGCGAGACATCCGGCACCGAGCGTCTGATCCCGTTCGACATCGTGCCGCGCATCATTCCGGCGGCCGAATGGCGCACGCTGGAGCGGGGGCTCAAGCAACGCGTGCAGGCGCTGAACCTCTTCCTGCACGACATCTACCATGAGCAAAGCATTCTCAAGGCCGGCGTGGTTCCGGCGGAGCGCGTGCTCGCGAACTCCCAATACCGGCGGGAGATGCAGGGCGTCCACGTTCCCGGAGGCATCTATGCCCATGTCGCCGGCGTCGACCTCGTGCGCGCCGACGAGGGCTCGTACTACGTGCTCGAGGACAACCTGCGGGTGCCGTCCGGAGTGTCGTACATGCTCGAGAACCGCCGGATGATGATGCGGCTATTTCCCGAGCTCTTCGCAAACCAGTCGATCAAGCCGGTCGAGCACTATCCCGATCTCCTGCTCGAGAACCTGCGCGGTGTCGCGCCGGCCGGCGAGGAGCGCCCGGAGGTGGCCGTGCTCACGCCCGGGGCCTACAACTCGGCGTACTTCGAGCATGCGTTCCTCGCCCAGCAGATGGGCGTCGAGCTGGTCGAGGGGCAGGATCTTTTCGTGCAGAACGACATGCTCTACATGCGCACGACGCGGGGCTTGCGGCGCATCCATGTCCTGTATCGAAGGGTCGACGACGATTTCCTCGACCCCAAAGCGTTCCGGTCCGACTCGATGCTCGGGGTCCCCGGCCTGTTCGCCGCGTATCGTGCAGGGCGTGTCACGCTGGCCAACGCGATCGGCACCGGAGTCGCGGACGACAAATCGATCTATCCGTTCGTCCCGGAGATGATCCGCTTCTACCTCACGGAGGAGCCGATCCTGAACAATGTGCCGACCTGGCAACTCTCGCAAGAAGAGGACCTTCGCTACTGCCTCGACCATCTCGCCGAGCTCGTCGTCAAGGAAGTCCACGGCGCCGGTGGCTACGGGATGCTGGTCGGACCGGCGGCGAGCGTAGCCGAGCGCGAGGCATTCCGAGGTCGGATTGTCGCCCAGCCCGACAAGTACATCGCGCAGCCCACGCTCTCACTGTCGACCTGTCCGACGTTTACCGATGTGGGCCTTGCCCCGCGGCATATCGATCTGCGGCCGTACGTGCTGTCAGGCAAAACCGTGAGCCTCGTTCCCGGAGGGCTCACCCGAGTCGCGCTGCGCGAGGGTTCGCTGGTGGTGAACTCCTCGCAGGGCGGGGGAACGAAGGATACGTGGGTGACGGCGTGACGGTCGAGCGAAGAAGGTTGAGCGTTCGGCGTTGGGCGTTGAGCGTCAATTCTCCCCCTCTGCACGCTAAACGCTAAACGCTCAACGCTGAACCGATGCTTTGCCGCACCGCTAACGAGCTGTACTGGATGGCTCGCCATATCGAGCGCGCCGAGAACACCGCGCGCTTGCTGGATGTCACCTACCGGATGTCCTTGCTACCCTACGAGGCGATCGAGCCGGGGCTGGCGTGGGCCGAGCCGTGGGCGGTGCCTCTTATTACCTCCGGGCTGGCGACGGCGTTCTACGAACGCTTCCCTGAGCTTTCGGCGGAGCGCGTGCTGCGCTACATGATCCTCGACTCTGGCAATCCGTCGTCGATCTATTGCTGTCTGCGCGCCGCGCGCGAATCGGCGCGCTCGGTGCGCGGTGCGATCACCTCCGAAATGTACGAGGACCTGAACTCGGCCTGGCTGGAGATGCGCGGCTACGACTACAACCGCATCCAGGCCACCGGCGTATCGGAATTCCTCGACTGGGTGAAGATGCGCTCGCACCTCTTCCGGGGTGTGACCTTCGGCACCATGCTGCGCGACGAGGCGTATCACTTCATCCGGCTTGGGACGCACATCGAACGCGCCGACAACACGGCACGGATCCTGGACGTGAAGTACCACACGCTGCTGCCGTCGGCGGCCGACGTCGGCGGCGCGGTCGACTATTACCAGTGGAGCGCTCTGCTGCGCTCGGTGTCAGGGTTCGAGTCATACCGCAAGATCTACAGCGACGTGATCACACCGCTGCGCGTGGCGGAGCTCCTCATCCTGCGCCAGGACATGCCGCGGTCGCTGCACTCCTGCATGAACTTCATTCACGAGACGCTCGAGACGCTGTGCGACGACAATACGCGCGAGGTCGAGCGCGCCTCGGGCGAATTACACGCGCGTCTGCACTACGGCAGGACCGACGACATCATCAAGTTCGGGCTGCACGAGTACCTGATGGAATTCGTCGACCGGATCTCGGCGCTGGGCGCGGAGATCAACCGTGCCTTCCTCGCGCCGACCTATTGAGGGGTACGGCGTGCACGATCCGGTAGAATCCTCTTCTCGCTTGTGCCGCGGTTTGCACTCATGACCTATTGCGTAGCCATGTCCCTCGACGCGGGAATGATCTTCGCGTCGGATTCGCGTACCAACGCCGGCGTCGACCAGATCGCGCGCTTCTCCAAGATGCGCGTGTTCGCGCGCGAAGGGCACCGGGTGATCGTGACGCTGTCCTCGGGAAACCTGTCGATCACGCAGAACGCGCTGAGCCTCCTCGAGCAGCGCGCGCGGGGCGGCGACAACGGGCCGCACCTGTGGAATGCCGCTTCGATGTTCGACGTCGCACGACTCATCGGGGATGCGCTGCGCGAGGTGAAGACCCGCGACGGCCCGTACCTGCAGCAGAACAACATCGATTCGCACGCGAACTTCATCGTCGGCGGCCAGTTGCGTGGCGAGCCGCCGCGGCTGTTCGAGGTCTACAGCGAGGGTAATTTCATCGAGGCGACGCCCGATACCTGCTACTTTCAGATCGGAGAGAGCAAGTACGGCAAGCCCGTGATCGACCGGGTCGTCACGCGCTCGACCGGGCTCCTCGAAGCGACCAAGTGCACGATCGTGTCGTTCGACTCGACCATGCGCTCGAACATTTCCGTCGGGCTGCCCATCGACCTGGTCATCTATCAGACCGATGCGCTGGCGATCAAGCTGCAGCGGCGTATCGACGAATCCGATCCATATTTCCAGATGATCCACAGCCAATGGGGCGAGGGACTGCGCCGGGTGTTCGCGCAGCTTCCGAACCCTGATTGGTAGCCCCAAGCGCACGCATGGCTATCCGCGTCGCGCTCCAGCATCGAACCACCTACCAGTTCGACCGGCTCGTCAATGTGGGCCCGCACGAGATCCGGCTGCGGCCCGCGCCGCACTGCCGCACGCCGATCCTCGGCTACTCGCTCAACATCGAGCCCGCCGGGCACTTCCTGAACTGGCAGCAGGATCCGTACGGCAACTGGGTCGCGCGGCTGGTCTTCCCGGAACGGACCGACAAGCTGGAAGTGCTGGTCGACCTGGTCGCCGACATGACCGTGATCAACCCCTTCGATTTCTTCGTCGAGCCATCGGCGGAGAGCTATCCCTTTCGCTATGCATCGTCGCTGGCCAAGGAGCTGATTCCGTTTCTCGAAACCGAGCCCGCGAGCCCGCGCCTGGCGGCGTGGCTTGCCGCGTTCCGGGCCACCATCAAGGAAGGCGAGAACACCACCATCATGCTGGTGCGGGCGAACCAGCAGCTGCAGAAGGAGATTCGCTACCTGGTCCGGATGCAACCCGGCGTGCAGTCACCCGACGAGACGCTTGCGCAGGCGTGCGGGTCATGCCGCGATTCCGGCTGGCTGCTGGTGCAGATACTGCGTCATCTGGGCATTGCCGCGCGCTTCGCGTCGGGCTATCTGATCCAGCTCGCCGCCGATCAGAAGCCCATCGAAGGGCCTGCGGGCCCGGAGAACGATTTCACCGATCTCCACGCCTGGGCCGAGGCGTACCTGCCGGGCGCAGGCTGGATCGGGTTCGATCCAACCTCGGGACTC
>VBCL01000090.1:0-380 GCA_005888865.1 Betaproteobacteria bacterium
GGGAGACTTCACGCCGCCGTCGCGCTTCGTTCGCGCGGTCGCGTTCAGCCAGTCGGTCTTCAAATCGAAGACCGGTGAGGATGCGATTGTCGAGGCGTTCCACGTCTTGAACCAGTTCGACATTCCCAAGGGCGCGGCGCGCGAGCACGAGAAGGACGAGCACGGCAACGTCCTGGCCGACTACACGATCTGGACGAGCGCCAGCGACCTCAAGGCAAAGCGGTTCTACTTCCGCACTTACGAGAGCAGCCAGATCCGGATGGTGGACCTGATGAAGATGAATCTCGACGCCAAGGACATCGTGACAATTTCCATGAAGGGCGGCGAGGCGATCAAACAAGTGACCCCATGAACGGCTGAGCCTTCGTTCGACAGAGACG
>VBCL01000090.1:531-6850 GCA_005888865.1 Betaproteobacteria bacterium
GCCGTTCTTCGCGTCCGACGGTGGCGAGTGCGCGGGCGGCGCCGCTGCTGTAGGCACGTCAGCGTCGTGTGCCTCTTCCACCCACGCGTCGAGCAGCGTGTAGGCGACTGCGAGGAGCACCGGGCCGACAAACAGTCCGAGCAGACCGAACGCAAACAATCCTCCGATAACGCCGGCGAAGATCAGCAGCAACGGCAAATCCGCGCCCTTCCTGATCAGGATTGGACGCAAGATGCTGTCGAGGCTCCCCACGGCGATCGTCCAAATGAGCAGCGCGACGAACCAGCCGGTGTTGCCTTGCCACCACAGCCAGACGAGCCCGCCGATGAGCACCGGCAACACGCCGATCTGCGCAAGCGCCAGCATGAACATCGCCGCCGTCAGCACCGCCGCGAACGGAATGCCGGCGATCGCGAGACCGATTCCGCCCAGCACCGACTGAACCAAGGCAGTCACAACAACGCCCAGCGCGACACCCCGGATCGCCTGGCCGGCGAGGCGCACAACCTGATCGCCGCGCTCGCCCGCGAGACGCCGGCCGAACCGCCGCACCCAGCGGGCGGCATCCTCGCCCGCCATGTAAAGGATCGCGGAAATAACGACGGTGAGCAGGAACTGTATGCTCACCAGGCCGAAGTTGCCGATCTCCGCGACGAACCAGCTTCCGGCGCGGACCGCGTAAGGCCTGACGATTTCAGCGAGCTCTTCCGATCCCTTGTCCGCATACTCGCGCCAGACGTTTGCCGCCTTCTCGCCGACGACCGGAATCTTCCCGACGAACTCGGGCGGCGGCGGAAACTTCACATCGGAGAGTCGATTCGTCCAGCCGACGATCTCGCCGGAGTTGGCGACGATGGTGCCGATCGCGGCGGAGAACGGGGCGACGAAAACCAGCAGCAGCGCCGCCGTCATGATGGTGGTGGCCAGCCAGCGCTTTCCCCAGAGAAGGGACTGGAGCTTGCGCAGGATCGGCCATGTGGTCACGACGATCATCGCGGACCAGATGGTCGCCGCGAGGAACGGCCGCAGGATCCAGACCGAGGCGGCGATGAGCCCGCCGATGATAAGGATTGCAAGAACGGTGCGGGTGAGGTCGCGGCGGAGGTCCTGTTCCATGATCGCCGCTACTATAGCGCAGCCCGAGCGGGGGAAGACTGCTGCCGCGACAAGCTCCGATTTGACAGTGGCTCGTCCCCTTGCGATAGTCCGCCGGAGTGTCATCGTCACCTTGTCTCTATCGGGAGGCATCGTGCCGTGGACCCACCCGCGATGCCAAGCGCCCAGTTAGCTTCAGAGCTTCCGCACAGGGTTATTCCCCACGTCGACGGATCGCCGCGCATGGCCGAGCGGGTCCGCGACTACAAGTAAATCGTGACAAGCTGGGGTTTCGCTCATCGCGCCCCGCGCATCGCCGCCGCGCTGCTTATCGCCGCAGCGGCGACCGATGCATTCGCTCAGGCGCCGGCCCCGGGCGCTTCGCGACCCGCCACGCGGCCGAAGATTTGCGTAGTCCTCTCAGGCGGCGGGGCGCGCGGCGCCGCGCACGTCGGTGTGCTCAAGGTGCTGGAAGAGATGCGCGTCCCGGTCGACTGCATCACCGGAACGAGCATGGGCTCGCTGGTCGGGGCAGCCTACGCGACCGGGACGACGATTCCCGAGATGGAACTGATTCTCGCGGGCATTTCGACCGAGCTCCTGTTCAAGGAGAGGCCGCCACGGCAGGAGCAGGCGATCCGCCGCAAGCTCGACGACCGCCTCGACTTCGTCGGTCCCGAGATCGGCTTTCGAGACTGGGAGTTCGAATTGCCCAAGGGCTTCGTCTCCGGCGTGCAATTGGAAACCGTGCTGCGCTACCTGGCGAAGGCCAAGGGATATCGCAAGTTCGACGAGCTGGGCATCCCCTTCCGCGCGGTCGCCACCGATCTCGTGACCGGCAAGGCGGTTGTGTTCGCCGACGGCGAGCTTGCGAACGTGATGCGCGCGAGCATGTCGGTGCCGGGGGCGATCGCGCCGGCCGAGTTCGACGGCAAGATTCTGGTGGATGGCGGCCTCACCAATAACCTGCCGATCGACGTCGCGCGGACGATGGGGGCGGACGTCGTCATCGCGGTGAATCTTGGCACGCCGCTGGCGCCGCGCGATCAGCTCAACTCGATCCTCGGCGTGAGCGGCCAGGTCATCAACATCCTGACCGAGCAGAACGTTCAGCTTTCGCTGGCGACGCTCAAGCCCACCGATATTCTTATCCTGCCGGAGCTAGGCGATTTTTCCGCCGCGGATTTCGATCATCTGCCGAAGACCGTCCCGATCGGCGAAGCAGCCACACGCAAGGTCGCCGACCGGCTCGCTCGCCTGAGCCTGCCGCCGGCGGAATACGCGGCGTTGCGCACGCGCCAGCTCATCGCTGCAAGCACGGATACACGCCCGGTCGACGAGATCCGCTTCCTCAATCTGCACCGCGTGAACGCCGAGACAGCACAAGCGGTCATGGATACGAAGCCGGGACAATCGCTGGACCCACAGGTGCTCGACGCCGACCTGCGCCGGCTCTACGGCACCGGCGATTTCGAGCACGTCAACTATCGCATCATCGAGGAGCCCGGCAAGCGCGTGCTTGCGGTCGATGCGGTGGAGAAGTCGTGGGGGCCGAATTACCTGCGCTTCGGTCTGGGGTTCTCGAGTGACTTCAAGGGCGACAACTTCTTCAATCTATTGACGAGCTATCGCCGGACGTGGATCAACTCGCTGGGCGCCGAGTGGCGCAACGATCTGCAGATCGGTCAGACCGCGTCTTTCGCCAGCGAGTTCTATCAGCCACTCGACGCCCAGCAGTATTTCTTCGTCGCGCCTCGGGTCGAGCTGCAAAGACGCGTGGTCGACCTGTTTCAGGGGGATCGCCGTCTCGCCACCTACGATGTCCGTTACGCCCGCGCCGGATTCGACGTCGGCGGCCAATTGACGCGCTACGGCGAGTTGCGCCTGGGCGTGCTCGCCGGGACGCTCGAGGCCTCGCTCAACACCGGGCCGCCCGAGCTCGCCCCTCCCGCGGGCCGCATCGAGCAGGGCGCGTTCACCGGGCGGCTCATCTTCGATCAGCTCGACAGCGCGATCTTTCCACGCAGCGGCGCGGCGGCGTCGGCGCATGTATTCGCCTCGAGCGCAGCGCTCGGTGCGGACGATCCCTACACCAAATGGGATGCCGACGGGGTCGCGGCATGGTCGTTCGGCGATCACACCTTCAACTTCGGAGTCAAGGCCGGAGGCAAGCTCGGCAACGACGCACTTCCTCGCTACGACTTGTTCCAGTGGGGCGGCTTCCTGCAGCAGTCCGGGTACTCGACCGGCGCGCTCGTCACGGATCATTTCACCTTCGCGCGCCTGATGTACTACAACAAGTTCATCCGGCAAAAATTGCTCGAAGGTGTCTACGCGGGGTTTTCGCTGGAGGCGGGAAAATACGGCACGCCGCTGGTGCCGGGCTCGCCGACGGGGTTCCTCAAATCGGCCAGCGTTTTCCTGGGCGCGGATACCCCGGTCGGACCGCTGTACTTCGGCTACGGTCGCGCCGCGGATCACAACAGCAGCTTTTATCTCTTCCTCGGGCGGCCGTGACGGCGCCGACGCTCTACGACGCGACCGCGGCACGCGGACGCAGCGAGACCAGCGCCACTCCGGCGAGGACCAGCACGGCTCCGCCAACCTGGATCCAATGCACCGGCTCGCCGAGAATCCACAGTCCGAGCCAGATCGTAAACACGGGCCCGAGCGATCCGACAAGCGAGGTGCGGTTGGCGCCGATGCGCTTGATTGCTTCGGCGATGAGATAGGTCGGCAACACGGTCGAGAAGATCGCCATCGTGAGCGACAGGAGCTGAATGCGCGGCGGCGCGGCGAGCGCCGCTGCGGGCCGCGTCGCGGCGAACTGGCCAAAGACGAATGCCGATGAAATGAGCATCGCCAGCGCGATGAAGCGAAGGCTTCCGAGCTTGGCGATGACCGGGCCGGCCCCGATCAGGTAAAGCGCGTAAAACACCGAACTGGCGAACACCAGCGCGCCGCCGAGCCATAGCGCATGTGCGTCGCCGGAGAAAGTAAGGTCCCGTCCGAAGACGAGCGCGATGCCCGCGTAGGACAGCACGAGGGCGAGCGCGATCCGCCCGGTGATCCGCTGCCCCAGGAAGATCGCGGAGAGCACGACGACGAGCGTCGGATAGAGGTAGAGCATCAAGCGCTCCAGCGCCGCAGTCACGTACTGCAGGCCCATGAAGTCCACCAGGCTCGCCAGGTAATAACCGATGAATCCGAGCCAGACGATCCTCAGCCAATCGCTGCGCGTGAGCGGTGTCGTGGCGCGACCGCGCGCGCTGGCGAAGAGCGCCATGAGCAGGAAGATCGGCGCCGAGTAGATCATCCGCAGGGTGAGCAACGTCACTGCGTCGATCGGCTCCCAGGCGTAGGCGAGCTTGATCAGGATCGCCTTGAACGAGAACCCGAGCACGCCGATCACGGCGAGCAGCGGCCCGACCCAAGGCGCGTCGGCTCGCGCGGCCTCCTTGACTCGATGGAGCGTTGATGTCACGTGCCGCGTCGGCCGCTGCGTCGACTCGCCGCGCGCGATCCCCACGCTACGCGTGGGGCCCCTCGCCACGGGCTCGCGCCGCTGCTACTCCCACTCCACGAGCCCGGCGTAGGCTGTCGCGAGGATGACCACCCCGAACGCGATCCGGTACCACACGAATGGAATGAAGTCGTGGTGCGCGACGTAACGGAGCAAGCCGCGGACGACAAAAAACGCGCTCACGAAAGCCGTCACGAAGCCGACGCCGACCATCGATAAGTCACCGCTCGCGAGCAGGTGGCGGTTCTTGATGAACTCGTAGCCGGTCGCGGCGAAGAGCGTTGGAATAGCGAGGAAGAACGAGAATTCGGTCGCGGCCGTGCGCGACAGGCCGAACAGCATGCCACCGATGATCGTCGCGCCCGAGCGCGACGTTCCCGGGATCAACGCGAAGGCCTGCGCGATGCCGACCTTGAGCGCATCGGGCCAGCGCATGTCGTCGATGTGGTCGATGCGCACCGTGCCCGGGTTGCGTCGCTGACGGCGCTCCGCCCACAGGATCACGAACGCGCCGGCGATGAACGCGCTCGCGACCGGCACGGGAGCAAACAGTCGCGCCTTGATCGCGCTGCCGAAGGCGAGCCCGAGCACGGCGGCGGGAAGAAACGCGACCAGCAGGTTGAGCACGAAGCGCTGTGCGCCACGGTCACGGAAGACGCCTGCCGCCACGGCCAGGA
Source organism: Betaproteobacteria bacterium (assembly GCA_005888865.1). GTDB lineage: Bacteria > Pseudomonadota > Gammaproteobacteria > Burkholderiales > Casimicrobiaceae > PALSA-1003. The sequence continues at coordinate 5,827 of VBCL01000090.1, forward strand.
GCTTGACGCGATACTCCCAGCACACGGCGAGGATCGCGCCGGCCTGGATGACGATCTCGAAGAGCTTCGCCTTTTCTCCCGTGTAGCCAAGGAGCGATCCCGCAACGATCAGGTGCCCGGTGCTCGAGACAGGAAGAAATTCGGTGAGCCCCTCGACGATGCCGAGGATCGCGGCGGTAATCAGGTTGGCGTCGGTCATCTCGGTGGGCAAACGCGACAGGAAGGAAAAGCTTGAACCACAGAGGACACAGAGCGCACAGAGATCTTACAGGGTCTTCCTCTGTGTCCTCAGTGCTCTCTGTGGTGGAAAAAAACGCGGACAGCTCGGAGCGTGCCGGCCCGCGATTGTAACCGCTCAGGCGCGCTTGCCGAGCGCGGACAGCGCCTGCTTGAGCATGTCGGCGTGATCAGGGGACAGTTGGCCGTTCGGGGTCAGATGATCGATGATTTGCGGCAGGACCTGCGCGAGCCCCGAGCTTGTGTCAGCGTGCGACAAACCCAGTTGCTGCGCGATCTCGCCGATCGAGCCGGTGCCGAGAACCTCCTGCAACTGACTGCCCGTCACCGGCTGATTCGCGCCGGTTCCAACCCACGAGCCGACCTGATTGGCAAGCCCGCCTTGCTGAAGCTTGCTGATGATCCCGGGCAAGCCGCCGTTTTGCTGGACCAATTGAAGCGCCATCGCGACCAGCGGGCTCGGTCCCTGCTGTACGCCGCCGCCGAGCACGCCACTCAACAAACCGTCCAAAAGTCCCATTGACTGCTCCCAAAAAGAACAAGAAACCTCAAAAGCACTGAACCACAGAGGACACAGAGCGCACAGAGATTTTACAGATTGTACCTCTGTGTTCTCTGTGCTCTCCGTGGTGTAGGAAGTGGCGACCGCACGATCACGCCGACGCGCCCTCGGGAAACAGCCACAGCGCCTCGCGCGGCAACTCGAGCCAGCACTCCCCGGCCGCGGGTGCCGCGCCGTAACAGCGCAGCCGCAGGGCGCCCAGCTTGAACAGGTTCTCGCGCCGGT
>VBCL01000091.1:0-16531 GCA_005888865.1 Betaproteobacteria bacterium
TCCGCCGCACGCTGGCACTGCTCGCGCGTGACGTCGAGATGAGTCACCGCCCGCACGACGCGCGGACCGAAGGCGAAGATGAGCACGCCGCGCTCCTTGGCGCGGGTCACCACCGTGGGGGCATCGGGTGCATCGGGAGCGAGGCTGAAGACGAGGATGTTGGTCTGCGCCGCGGCAAGGTCGATCACCACGCGCTTGCTCCCGGCGAGACGTTCGGCGATGAGCCGCGCGTTGGCGTGGTCCTCGGCCAGCCGGTCCATGTGCCGGTCCAGCGCGTAGAGGCCGGCGGCCGCGAAGATGCCGACCTGACGCATCGCGCCACCCGACATCCGCCGATAGCGGATTGATCTCTCGATGAGCGCGCGCGATCCTGCGAGCAGCGAGCCGCCCGGCGCGCCCAGGCCTTTGGACAGCGCGACGGCGACCAGATCGAAAGGTGCCGCGAGCTCGGCGAGCGGGCGATGGCTCGCGATCGCGACATTCCACAACCGCGCGCCGTCGAGAAACGTCGCAATCTCGCGCTCGCGCGCCGCCGCGCAGATGCGCTCGATTTCCGCTTGCGGGAAGATCACCCCGCCCGCGCGGTTGTGCGTGTTCTCGATCTCGACCAGCGTCGTCGGCGGATAGATGACATGGTTGCGGGGCTTGCACGCGGCGACGAACGCCTCCGCCGTGAACACGCCGCGCGCGCCGACCTCGGTGAACTGGACGCCCGCGTTCGCTGCCCCCGCGCCGGTCTCGTGCCAGACCGCATGGCTTTCCGAACTGACGATGATGTCGTCGCCAGGCCGCGTGAGCACGCGCAGCGCGACCTGATTGGCCATCGTTCCCGACGGCAGCCACAGCGCGGCCTCCTTGCCCAGCAAGCTGGCTACGCGCCGCTGCAGCTCGTTCGAGGTCGGATCCTCCCCGTATTGATCGTCGCCCACCGGCGCGACGGCCATCGCCTCGCGCATGGCGGCCGTCGGCCGGGTGACGGTATCCGAGCGAAGGTCGATCGCGGGCTCGTGCGTCTGAACCATCAGGTGTCTCCTCGGTATTGCTCCATAGCGTGATTGTCGCGATTCCTCATCGTAAGCGCCATCATTCCCGCACGCCGGCAAGGTCGAGGAAGAACGTGTACTCGCGGGCCGTCTCCTCCAGCCGCTCGAAGCGCCCGGATTTGCCGCTATGGCCCGCTTCCATGTTGATGTGGAAGATCAGCGGATTGGAATCGGTCTTCCGCGCGCGCAATCGGGCGACGTACTTGGCGGGCTCGAAGTACTGCACCTGCGAATCCCATAGTCCCGCGGTGACCAGCATCGGCGGATAGTCCCGGGCGGCGATGTTGTCGTAGGGCGAGTACGAAAGCAGGTAGTCATGGAACGCCCGGTCGCGCGGGTCCCCCCATTGCGTCCATTCGTTGGTGGTCAGCGGAATCGTCGGGTCGAGCATCGTGGTCACGACGTCGACGAAAGGCACGTGGAGTGCCATGCCGCGATATTTCATTCCCGCCTGATTCGCGACGACGCCCATGAGCAGGCCGCCCGCCGAACGGCCGACCGCAAAGACCTTGTCCTTCGCTCCGTACCCCGCAGCGATCAGGAAATCCGTGGCATCGATGAAGTCGTTGAACGAGTTCATCTTGTGCAAAAGCTTGCCATCCTCGTACCAGCCCTGGCCGAGCTCCGCGCCGCCGCGCACGTGCGCGATGGCGACCACGAAACCGCGATCGAGCAGCGACACCCGACTGCTGTTGAAGTATGGATCGGACGAGTAGCCGTAGGAGCCGTAACCGATCACGTACAGCGGTGCCGTCCCGTCGCGTCGAAAGCGATCCTTGCGATAGGCGACCGACACTGGAATTCGCCTGCTATCGCGCGCGGGCGCCCACAGCCGTTCACTCGCGTACGCTGCGGGATCGTAGCCGATGACGGGTTGCTGTTTGCGCAGCAGGCGGCTGCCGGTCGCGAGCTCGACATCGAAGGTCCTGATCGGGGTCGTCAGCGACGTGTAGGTGCAGCGCACGAACGGCGATGAGGGATCGGGGTTGGCTTCGAGCGCCGTCGTCGACGCCTGCTCGTCGGCGGCGACGACGAACGGCGCGCTCCCGTCGTTGCGAATCAGGACCACGCGCTTGGTCGCATCGACGCGTTCTTCGACGGCGATGGCGTTGTCGAAAAGCGCAAACGCGTCGACCGCCGCCTCGTCGCGCGGCGGAACGATGTTCTTCCACCGTGCCCGATCGGCCGGGGCATCTTCGGGCGCCTCGACCAGTCGGAAGTTGAGCGCGTTGTCGTTGGTGCGGACCACCCAGCGCCCGCGCAGATGATCGGCGTAGTTTCGCAGGCCGGGCCTGCGCGGAAGCACGACCTCCGGCGCTGAGGCCGGCACGTCCGCGGGTACGGCCAGGATCTCGGTGGTGTGGAACCCGCCGACCTCGATGATGACGTACTTGCGCGATGCGCTCCTTGCGATGTCGGTGAAAAGGGTCTTGTCCTCTTCGTCGTAGACCAGGGAATCGGTGCTCTCGTCGCTGCCCACGACGTGCCGGTACACCGGGCCGCTCTGCAGGAGCTGGGGATCCTGCTTGATGTAGAAGACGGTCCTGCTGTCGTTGGCCCAGACGACGGATTCGAGCACACCCTGGATCGACTCCTGAAGGACCTCGCCGCTCGCCAGATTCTTGAAGCGCAGCGTGCTCATTCGACGCCCGACCGTATCCTCGGTCCAGGCGAGCCACTCGCGATCCGGGCTCACTGTGACCTCGCCGGCGCTGTAGTACGGCTTGCCGGCCGCTCGCGCCGGTAAATCGAGCATCGTCTCGATAGGGGCGGCGAAATCCTGCCGCTGCGGCGTGCCGCGCTGGCGCAACAGCACCGGGTACTCCGCGCCGGCATCGAAGCGCCGCCAATACCAGTAGCCGTTGTCGTACGACGGCGCCGTGCTGTCATCCTCCTTGATCCGGGCGCGCATTTCCGCGATCAGTTTTTCCTGCAGCGGTCTCAAGTGGGCGAGAGTCGAGGCCGCGTACGCATTCTCGGCGTCGAGGTACTCGATCACCTCGGTCCGCTTGGACTTCGCGTCGTCGTCGCGGATCCAGTAGTACTCGTCGATGCGATCGCCGTGAGGGCTCTCGACGACGCGCGGGATCGGTGTCGCGACCGGGGGTGAAGAGTCGGGCATGTCAGGGACTTGGGCAGGGTTCATCGAGCACGCTGCTATGAGTCACAAGGTGACGGCCTTGACAGGCAGGAGTAGGCGCCTCTCGCGCGCGGAGAGAGGCGCTGCTGCTCGCCCGCATTGCTTCACGCCGCGCCGAGCGCTACCTGCATTTCGGCGCCGCTGTTGTTTGCGGCGGGGTGCGACCCGCCGATCGCGCCGCCCCAGGATGGATGGGCATCGTCCGATGTCCATACCGCAGCATGCAGCTCCGACAGCGCGTCGTGATCGCCGATGATCCGCATTTTATGTGGCTCCGCGAGCGCGTCCGGGCCGCCGACGAGCGCGGCGCGGATCAACTCGCAGATCAGGGCGTTGAGCACCGGATCGACGACCGCATCGGCGAATCCCGGCGTCGGTGCGAGGCGGCCGGCGCTCATGACCGCGGCGCGGATTTCCGGCGGCGGATTCAGTTCCTCCGGGATGACGAACAGGCGTGCCGCGCGGAGCCGCCGTCCGACCGACACGCGGCTCGTATACACCGATACCGGTATCGACACGATCAGCGCTCCGGCGATCGGCAGGAGCCACCACAGGAAAGACGGGTTCAGCCACGCGACGCCGCCGGCCCACAGCACGCCGAGCAGCGTGTGCGAGCCGTGCTTCTGCACCGCTTCGCCCCAGGTCGTCTCTGCGTCCTGGCGCGGCGGTGATTTCCACTGCAGCTTCAAACCGAGGAACGCGAGCACCACGAATCGGGTGTGGAAGAGCATCCGTATCGGCGCGAGCAAGGCAGAGAGCAGCATTTCACTCGCCACGCTCAGGCCCAGTCGAGCGGTGCCGCCGAAGCGACCCGGGCCGCGCACGGCAACCACCAGCATGCTGAGCACCTTCGGCAGGAATAGCAGCGTCGCTGTAGCGCCGAAGAGCGCGATCGCCCATTCCGGGTGCCATTCCGGCCAGAGGGGAAAGAGCTGATAGGGTCGCAGGAAATACTTCGGCTCGCTCAAGGCGTGCACCGCCAGCAGCGCCGTGGACAGAATCAAAAATGCGAACCACAGCAGCGCCGAGACGTACGCCATTACTCCGCTCATGAATACGGCGCGATGCGCGACGTGCAGTCCCTTGAGCATGAACAGGCGGAAGTTCATCAGGTTGCCCTGGCACCAGCGACGGTCGCGCTTGAGCTCGTCGACGAGATTCGGCGGCATCTCCTCGTAGCTGCCGCGCAAGTCGTAGACGATCCACACCGCCCACCCGGCACGGCGCATCAGCGCTGCTTCGACGAAGTCGTGCGACAGGATCTCGCCGGAAAGGCTGCCGCGTCCCGGCAGGCGACGCAGAGCGCAGTAGCGCATGAATGGCGCGACGCGAATGATCGCATTGTGTCCCCAGTAGTGCGATTCGCCGAGCTGCCAGAAGTGGAGCCCTGCGGTGAACAGCGGGCCGTACACGCGATTCGCAAATTGCTGGACTCGCGCATACATCGTGTCGCGGCCGGCGGCGCGCGGCGCGGTCTGGATGATTCCCGCGCCGGGGTTCGCTTCCATCAGGCGCACGAGCCGGGTCAAACACTCTCCGCTCATCACGCTGTCGGCGTCCAGCACCACCATGTACCGGTAATTCCGCCCCCAGCGCCGGCAGAAATCCGCGATGTTTCCGCTCTTGCGCTTGATGCGATGCCGCCGCCAGCGATAGAAAACGTGTCCGAAGCCGACCGCGCCGCAGAGCGCGAGCCAGGCGTCGATCTCGGCCACCCGTGTATCCGGATCGCTGGTATCGGAGAGAACGAAGAAATCGAAGTACGCGAGCTCGCCGGTCCTGGCGACCGAATCGTGCGTGGCCTGCAACCCGGCAAAAACCCGAGCCACGTTCTCATTGCGGATCGGCATGACGATCGCGGCGCGGACATCGGCGTCCAGCGGTGCGTCGGCCGCGGCCGTGCGCGAAATCGCGAACTGGTCCCCACCCAGCAGCTGGAGGACGAAGCCCGCGATCGCGGTCCAGAATCCGCCCGAAACCCAGGCGAAGAGAATCGCGAACAGGATCAGCATCATGATCTCGAGCGGTTGCTGCCCGTGATACGGCAGCACCGCGACCATGAAATTCGTAGCGATGTAGGTCTGCGCGACCACAAGCCCGAGCAGGACGACGCGCCGGAAGGTGCCGACCGCATGCCAGTGGCCCTGCGGGTCGGGCGAAGCGGCGCCGCCCTGCAAGCCCCGACCCGCTCCGGGAGCCGCTTCGCGCACGGCGCGTACGCGGGCGAAGGGCCCGCGCGTCCAGGGCGGCGGAACCATCGAGCTCCGGGCGAGCGGTGGCGCCGTGGGCAGCCGCTCGCGACCGTGCGCATCGAGCACGAGCGGTGCATCCGCACCGGCCACGGCGAGCCTTCGCCGGATCGACGCGCGCGCGGGATCGACGGCAGCTGCGCTGCCCGCGAGGGCGCGATGCAGGGCGGCGAAGTCCTCGCGCGGACCGCGGCTCGTATCCGCACCATCGGGGGCGAGCGTCGCCAGCAATTCGCCCCGCTCGGCGGTGGACAGTCTCAGCCGGTCGAGGTAGCGGATGGACGCGGCGAGCGCCGTCCGCCGATCTTCTGTGAGCCCCGCTGGGCTACGGTCGTTCACACAGGTCCTCGTGTTGGGCCAGATCTAGTCGGGCGGCAGGACGTAGCTCCACGTTTCCGAAAGTGTACTCGTTCGAGTCCGCAGGTATGCCCGCAGTTCGAGCGGTTTTGCGTTATCGGTGCGCGTGACGCGGAGCGCGATCCGCCAGCCTCCGCTTGCGTCATTGCGGTGCGTGACGACTTCCCGCACTTCGGCGTTCGAGTCCGCGGTCACGATACCCTCGACTTCGGCATCGGCAGGAAGCTTGCGCAGCGCAGGGCCATCGAAATCGATGACCAGCCCAAGGCTGCCGTCGTCGTTGCGCGTGTAGCCGCGGCCCCGCCGCGTTTGCGTCACCCACGCCGAAGGCGGGCGGATCGGCGGATCCTTCTGCCACAGAAGGCGGTATTCGAAGTCCAGTGGCGTCTTGGGCGGAGGAGGCGCGTCGGGCACCCAATAGGCAACGATGTTGTCGTTGGTTTCGTCGGGGCTGGGGATCTGGACCAGTTCCACGCGTCCGGCGCCCCAGTTGCCTCGGGCCTGCACCCATGCGCTCGGGCGCTGGTCATAGCGCGCCTCGAGATCCTCGTAATGGTTGAAATCCCTGTCGCGCTGCATGACGCCGAAGCCGACCGGATTATTCAGCGCGAACGACGTCACCAGCAGTCGCTTCGGGTTGACCAGCGGCCGCCAGATCCATTCGCCGGTGCCCGACTGGATCGACAGGCCGTCGGAATCGTGGACCTCGGGCCGGTAGTCGTCGCGCGCCGAGCGCTGATTCTCGCCGAAGAAATACATCGTGGTGAGCGGCGCCAGCCCAAGCCGACTCACATTCTCGCGCATGAACAGACGCGTCTTGACCTCGACCACGGTCTCGGTCCCCGGCCTCAGCACGAAGCGGTATGCACCGCTCGTGCGTCGGGAGTCGAGCAGTGCGTAGATCGTGAGCTCGGTCGCCGTGGGCGCCGGCCGCTCGATCCAGAATTCGACGAACTCGGGGAATTCCTCGCCCGAGGCAAGCCCCGTATCGATCGCGAGCCCTCGCGCGGAGATGCCGTAGACCTGACCCTTGCCCAGCGCACGGAAGTAGCTCGCGCCCAGAAAGACCAGAACTTCATCCTTGTACTTCTGTGTGTTGAGCGGATAGTGCACGCGAAAGCCCGCGAAACCGAGGCCGCTCATTCGCTGCGGATTGAATTTGTTGCTGCCGTAATCGAACAGCGCCGGGTCGAAACGAATTTCGCGCGTGGTATTGCCGCTGAGCTCGTTGATGCGCACGGGATGATCGAAGTACAGGCCCGGGTGGAAGAACGCGACTTCGAACGGCAGCTTGGCGTCACGCCAGAGCGCACGGTCGGGCTTGAACCGGATGTCGCGGAAGTGGTCGTAGTCGATGCCCTGCAGCTCCTTGGGAAGCTCGACCTTCTGAGGCCGGTAGGGCTGCGCCGCAAGTTGCTGCGCGCGATGCGCCACTTCGTCGAAGTCGAAGCCGAGCGCGGACCACGACGTCAGCGCAGCGAGCAGCGCGATGGCCGCGGCTCGACCGTGTCGCTTCGTCGATGCGACGGCCGTCACAGGTCGCGCGCGAGCCTGAGCCCGCTGAACTGCCACCGCGCCGAGGCGGGGAAGAAATTGCGATAACTCGCCCGGACGTGCGAGCGCGGCGTCGCGCACGATCCGCCGCGCAGCACGTACTGGTTGCACATGAACTTGCCGTTGTATTCGCCCACCGCGCCGGCCGCGACCCGGAATCCGGGATAAGGCGCGTACGCGCTCTGCGTCCACTCCCACACGTCGCCGAAGAGTTGCGAGAGCGACGCAGGGTCGCGTGGCGCCGGGCGAGGGTGGAGCGCGCCGTCCTCGACGAAGTTGCCCTCGATCGCCGCGTGCGCGGAGGCCGACTCCCATTCGGCCTCGGTGGGCAGCCGCGCGCCCGCCCAGCGTGCGTAGGCGTCGGCTTCGTACAGGCTCACGTGACATACCGGTGCGTCGGGTTCGACAGGCAGCATGCCGTACAAGGTGAATTGCCGAGGTCCCGCCTCGCTTTCTTCCCAGTACAGGGGCGCTGCGACCTGATTCGTATTCACCCAATCCCAACCTTCGGATAGCCAGAGCTCGGGACGGCGGTAGCCGCCTTCTTGAATGAAAGCGCTGTATTCCGCATTGGTGATGCAGCGCGAGGCGAACGCGTAGGCGTTGAGATACTCGCGATGACGCGGTGTTTCGTTGTCGAACGCAAAGCCGTTGCCGTCATGCCCGATTTCCACGAGACCCTCGCCGAACTCGATCCAGGACATGGGCGGAGCGCCCGTACGTGCTATCGCGGCGCGCACAGGTATGTACGCGGGAGCGAGTGGATTGCACGACAGCATGTGCTTGAGGTCGGTGAGGATCAGCTCCTGATGCTGTTGCTCGTGGTTCACCCCCAGCTCGATCAGCGCGCTCAGCGCGATAGGCGTCTCCTGTGTGAACAGCGCGGACATCGCCTCGTCGACGTGCGCGCGGTAGGCCCGGACCGCGTCGAGCGAAGGCCTCGACAGCAACCCCCGCCGCGGTCGCGGATGCCGGTCACCGATGGCGTTGTAATACGAGTTGAACAGGAATCGGAACGCGGTGTCGTGCACCCGGTATCCGGGCAGATGCGGACCGAGGACGAACGTCTCGAAGAACCAGCTCGTGTGCGCGAGGTGCCATTTGACGGGGCTCGCGTCGGGCATCGACTGAATGGCGCAATCCTCGGCGGAGAGCGGGGTGGCGAGGGCTTCGGTCGCGGCCCGAACGGCGCGATAACGCCCCGCGAGCCAGGACGTCGCGTCGCGTGCGGAAGCCGGAGCCGGCTGCAAGGGCAAGCGATCGTTCATCGGTCGATCCGGTTATTGTTCTTGGATGTCGCGCGATGCACGACGTTCGAAGTCAGCCTTTGTCCTGCGGCGGTTGCGTGAAAGTCGGCATGGGCTCGTAGTCCACCTGCACGCGCGGGTGACCGGCAACGCATTCGCCGATGATGCCGGCGCGCTCGAACCCTTCGCGCCGAAAGACCGCGAGTACCGCAGCCGCGGCGTCCGGCGCGCAGGCCACGAGGAGTCCCCCGGAGGTCTGCGGGTCGGTCAGGAGCGCCCGCTCGGCGTCGCCGAGCGCGCCGGCCAACGCGACGTCCTCGCCATAGCTTGCCCAGTTGCGGGACGAGGCACCCGTCACGCTGCCTTCGCGCGCGAGCTCGACCACGCCCGGATGCAGCGGTAACCGGTCGAACGCGACTCGTGCGGCCACTCCCGAGGCGCGGCAGACTTCGAGCAGGTGACCGAGCAAGCCGAAGCCGGTGACGTCGGTCAGCGCATGCACGGTCTCACTCCGGCCGAGCGCAATACCCGGCGTGTTGAGCTGGGTGGTGCTCGCCAACGTAGCCTTCGGCATTCAGCCGCGCCTTTTTCAACGCCGCACTGTAGACGCCGACACCCAGCGGCTTGCCCAGGATCAACGTGTCGCCCGGACGCGCTCCGGCGTTGCGCTTGAGATGCTTCGGGTCGACCAGCCCGATCGCCACCAGCCCGTAGATCGGCTCGACCGAGTCGATGCTGTGGCCGCCCGCGATCGGAATCCCGGCTTTGGTGCAGATCGATTCGCCGCCCTCGAGAACCAAACGCATCGTCTCGACCGGCAGCTTGTCGAGCGGCATGCCGACCAGGGCGAGGGCGAACAGCGGTGTGGCGCCCATCGCATAGACATCGGAGAGCGCGTTGGTCGCGGCGATCGCGCCGAAGTCGAACGGATCGTCGACGATCGGCATGAAGAAATCGGTGGTGGCGACGACCGCCTGCGAGGCGTTGATCTGGTAGACGGCGGCGTCATCCGCGGTTTCTACGCCCACCAGAAGCTGCGCTGGCAGGAACCCGGGCGCCGAGCGGGCGAGGAGCTCCCGCAGCATGGCGGGCGCGATCTTGCAGCCGCAGCCGCCACCATGGCTGAACTGGGTGAGCCGAAGCGCGGCGCGGTCGGGGGCGTTCATTGCTTCACTGCTTCGCACGTCTTGGGACTCGCCATTCTAACCCGAGCCCGCCCCTGTCATAATGCGCCGCGATTCTTAAGCCAACGCGCAATCGATGACCCTCGCACCCGAAACCCTCGAGCGATTGAAGCAAGCGAGCACGGCGACCCTCACGACTCAGCTTTTCAAGCGCGGCCTGCGCAACGTCTGCGTCCAGAACGTGCGGCGCTTGAGCCATGCCGGCACGAACCTCGTGGGCGAAGCGTTCACGCTGCGCTACATTCCGGCGCGCGAGGATCTCGATCAGGTTTCCGTGTTCGACAATCCCGAGCACCCGCAACGCAAAGCCATCGAGACCGTCCCGCCGGGCCAGGTGTTGGTGATGGACTGCCGTGGCGAGACCCGGGCGGCATCCGCGGGCAACATCCTGGTGACGCGTTTGCGCGTTCGCGGCGCAGCCGGCGTCGTCACCGATGGATGCCTCCGCGACAGCATGGAGATCGCGGCGCAGGATTTTCCGGTCTTCGCGGCGGGCGCGGCGGCGCCGCTCAATCTCGCCTGCCATCATGCCGTGGATCTCAATCAGCCGATCGCGTGCGGCGGTGTCGCGGTCTACCCCGGAGACGTGATGGTTGGAGACGGTGAAGGTGTCGTGGTGCTTCCCCGGCACCTCGCCGATGAAGTCGCGCGCGATGCCGCCGAGCAGGAGCTGCTCGAGATCTTCCTGCTGCAGGAGATCGAACAGGGGCGGTCGCTGCCCGGCACGTATCCGCCGAACGCCGAGACGCTCGCGCGCTATCGCGAATGGCGCGCCCGCAGCGACGCGGCGCCGAAGTGAACGCGTCGGCAAAGGGAGAGCGAACGATGAAGCGATGGTTTAGAGCGTTGGGTACGGCGTGCCTGCTTGGGGCGACGGTCCAGACGGCACTCGCCGAGGTCGGCGAGATCCGGATCACGAAGCAGCCGAGCATCATCTATCTGCCGTTGGTCGTCATGGAGCAGAACAAGCTGGTCGAAAAGCACGCCAGGGCTGCGGGCCTGGGCGAGGTCAAGATGACATGGGTCACGCTCACGAGCGGCGGGGCAGCGACCGATGCGCTGCTGTCCGGCAGCGTCGATCTGGTCACGAGCGGCGTATCGAACCTGCTCCTGCTCTGGGATCGCACCAACGGGCAGGTGATGGGCGTGACCAGCGTCGGCGGACTGCCGATGCTCCTCGTTACCCGCGATCCGGACGTGAAGACGCTCAAGGACTTCACGCCTAAGGACAAGATCGCAGTGCCGACGATCAAGGTATCGAGCCAGGCGATCGTCCTCAAGATGGCGATGGAGAAGCTCTATGGCGAGGCCAGTCGCGACAAGCTCGATCCGATGACCGTCCAACTCGGACACCCGGATGCGATGACCGCGGTGGTCGGCGGCGCGAGCGAGGTCAACAGTCATTTTTCGGCGCCGCCCTATCAGGCCACGGAGCTCAAAGCGCCGGGCGTTCACCTGGTGCTCGATTCGAGTACCGTGTTCGGGGGCCCCGCAAGCAACGCCGTGGTCTTCGGAACCCGGAAATTCTGCGACGCCAATCCGAAGACGATCGCCGCGTTCCTGGCGGCGCTGAACGAGGCCAATGAGCTCATCGCCCGCGACCCGGCGGCTGCGGCCCGTATCTATCTCGACGCCACCCGGGAGAAGTACGCCGCACAGGATATCGTCGAGATGATCAAGGCACCCAACGTCGTTTACTCCGCGACGCCGAACGGCACCATGGTTTTCGCCGACTTCATGGCGCGTACCGGCTTGATCAAGACGCGTCCGGCGGGGTGGAAGGACTTCTTCCTGCCGATGGTTCACGGCTTGCCGGGGAGCTGAGAGCCCATACTCAACGCCACGCTCCGGCCGGCGCGAAAAGGACACAAGCCACCTGTTATCCGCCAGGGCACGGTTTGTGCTGCGCAGTGCCCGGTTGTTTCGCTCGGCACGCGTTCGGGTTGGTAGCCGCGCCGACCATGAACATTCGGCAACCTGGCGAATGTCAAGCTATCGGCGCAGCATCGCGGCGCTAATGTTTGAAAGCAAAGGACTTTTCAGGAAGGCGCCGCTGGCGTAGCATATTGGCACTTTTTGGATGCCTTTCCGATCGAGTGGCTCGCGCAGCTAAACGCCCGGTGGGGCGGTCAAACACCAAGTGACCGGCAGCGTCCAATACGGAGGAGATTTGAAGCAAACCGATATTTCCGATCCCGCCTACTTCCACAAGGTCGTCGATTGTCAGTGGGCGTGTCCCGCCCATACTCCCGTTCCTGAATACATCCGGTTGATCGCTGCCGGGCGTTTCGATGACGCCTATATGATCAACTGGAAGTCGAACGTGTTCCCCGGCATCCTCGGCCGGACTTGCGATCGCCCGTGCGAGCCGGCCTGCCGCCGCGGCCGAGTGGAGGCAGGGGCTCCGGACGGAACCGCCGCAGCGAAGGCCCCCGAGCCGGTGGCGATCTGCCGCTTGAAGCGCGTCGCCGCGGATCACAAGGCCGACATCCGCCATCGCCTGCCCAAGCGCGCCGCGCGAAAGAACGGCAAGCGCATCGCGCTCATCGGCGCCGGGCCCGCGTCGCTGACCGTGGCGCGCGACCTCGTCCCGCTCGGATACGAATGTGTGATCTACGACGGCGACACGCAGGCCGGCGGGATGATCCGCAGCCAGATTCCCAAGTTCCGTCTGCCCGAGTCGGTCATCGACGAGGAGGTCGGCTACATCCTCGATCTCGGCGCCGAATTTCACGGCGGCACGCGCATCGACAGCCTGAAAGGGCTTCTTCAGGGCAACGGCAGCACCTACGACGCGATCTTCGTCGGCAGCGGCGCGCCGCGAGGTCGCGATCTCGACCTGCCCGGGCGCAAGGAAGCGGCGAAGAATATCCATATCGGCATCGACTGGCTCGCCAGCGTTTCATTCGGCCACATCGACAAGATCGGCAAGCGTGTGATCGTGCTCGGCGGCGGCAACACTGCCATGGATTGCTGTCGCAGCTCGAGGCGGCTGGGCGGCGAGGATGTGAAGGTCATCGTGCGCTCCGGGTTCGACGAGATGAAGGCCTCGCCGTGGGAGAAGGAAGACGCGATGCACGAGGGCATCCCGATCATCAACTATCACGTACCCAAGGCTTTCATCCACGAATACGGCAAGCTCACCGGAATGCTCTTCGAGAAGGTCGCGGCGAAGCATGACGAGCACGGGCAGCGTCAGCTCGTGCCTACCGGCGAGCCCGACGTTCACTTCCCGTGCGACGACGTGCTGATCGCGGTCGGGCAGCAGAACGCGTTTCCCTGGATCGAACGCGACGCCGGCGTCGAATTCGACAGGCACGGGATGCCGATCCTCGACAAGAGCACGTTCCAATCCACGCATCCGCGGGTGTTCTTCGGCGGCGACTCGGCGTTCGGCCCGAAAAACATCATCTGGGCCGTCGCCCATGGGCATGAGGCCGCGATCTCGATCGATGCTTTCTGCCGCGACGAAGACCTCACCAAGCGGCCGCCGCCGCTCTTCAATCTGCTGTCGCAGAAGATGGGCATCCACGAGTGGAGCTACGACAACGACGTCACCAACGATGCGCGCTTCCGGGTACCGCTCAAGGACAAGGTCATCGCGCTCAAGAACATCAAGATGGAAGTCGAGCTGGGCTTCGACGCCGCGCAGGCGTACGCCGAGGCGCAGCGCTGCCTCAACTGCGACGTGCAGACGGTATTCGCGCCGAAGCTCTGCATCGAGTGCGACGCCTGCGTCGACATCTGCCCCATGGACTGCATTACCTTCACCGCGGACGGCGAGGAGCAGGATCTGCGCGGGAGGCTGAATGCGCCGTCGCGTAATCCGACGCAGGACCTGTACGTTGCGGGCGGCCTCAAGACGGGTCGGATCATGGCCAAGGACGAGGATGTGTGCCTGCATTGCGGGCTGTGCGCCGAGCGCTGTCCGACCGGTGCCTGGGACATGCAGAAATTCTTCTTCGAGCCGGCGCAGGCGCGCGATTGCCACCGGCATCGCCCGGCGGCGCCGCGCGCCGCTCTCAGGGATGCGGCGGAATGAAGCACACCGTTACACCGATCCAGCGCGTCAACGATTTCGTCGTCAAGTTCGCCAACGTCAACGGCTCGGGGTCGGCATCGGCGAATCTGCTGTTCGCCAAATCGATCCTGCGCATGGGCGTTCCCGTCGCGCCGCGCAATATCTTCCCTTCGAACATCCAGGGGCTGCCGACGTGGTTCGAGGTGCGCGTCAACGAGGCGGGATGGCGCGGTCGCCGCGGTGGCGTCGATCTGATGGTGGCGATGAATCCGCAGACCTGGGACCAGGACATCAAGGAGATCGAGCCGGGCGGCTATCTTTTCTACGACTCGAGCAAGGCGCTGCCGCCGTCGAAGTTCCGCGACGATATCGTCGTCATCGGCATGCCGCTGACCGAGATCTGCAACCGGGAATACAGCGATCCGCGCCAGCGCCAGCTGTTCAAGAACATCATTTACGTCGGTGCGCTCTCCGCGCTGCTCGAGATCGAGCCGGAGGCCATCGCCGAGCTGATCGGCGAGCTGTACAAGGGCAAGGAGGCGCTGCTCAAGCCCAATGTGCAGGCGATGAATATGGGCCGAACCTACGCAACCAACGAGCTCGACTGGCCGTTGGGCATCCGCGTTCAGCGCGCGAATGCCGTCGGTGAGAAGATTTTCATCGAAGGCAACAGCGCCGCGGCGCTGGGTTGCGTCTATGGTGGCGCGACGGTCGCGGCGTGGTACCCGATCACGCCGTCGTCGTCGCTCGCCGAAGCCTTTGCCAAACACTGCAAGCGGTTCCGTACCGATCCCGCGACCGGCAAGGCGCGCTATGCGATCGTCCAGGCCGAGGACGAGCTGGCCTCGATCGGCATCGTCATCGGCGCGGGCTGGAACGGATCGCGCGCCTTTACCTGTACCTCGGGCCCGGGCATCTCGCTGATGCAGGAGTTCATCGGGCTTGCATACTTCGCCGAGATCCCCACCGTGCTCTTCGACATCCAGCGGGGGAGCCCGTCGACGGGCATGCCGACCCGCACGCAGCAGGCGGATCTCGTCTCCTGCGCCTACGCCTCGCATGGCGATACCAAGCACGTCCTGATCTTTCCCGAGGATCCGAAGGAGGCGTTCGAGTTCGCGGCGCTGTCGTTCGATCTCGCCGAACGTCTGCAGACGCCGATCTTCGTGATGATGGACCTCGACATCGGCATGCAGGACTGGCTGTGCGAGCCGCTTGCCTGGGACGAGTCGCGACGGTTCGACCGCGGCAAAGTGATGGGCTACGCCGACCTGGAAGCCGGCAAGGATTTCGGCCGCTACCTCGACGTCGACGGTGACGGGATCCCGTACCGGACATATCCGGGGACGCATCCGAACCGCGGCGCGTTCTTCACCCGCGGCACGACCAAGGATCGGTACGCTCGCTATTCGGAGGACGGCGCGACGTACGTCGACAACATGGAGCGCCTGCTGCGCAAGTTCGAGACGGCGAAAAAATACGTTCCCATGCCCGTGCGCAAGAGCGCCGCTCAGCCCACGCGCGTCGGCGCGATCTACTTCGGCTCGACCGGGGCGGCGATGGAGGAAGCGCTCGCCACGTTGGCCGGACAAGGGATCCATCTGGACACGCTGCGCATCCGCGCATTCCCGTTCCACGACGAGATCGCAGATTTCATCGCCGATCACGACCAGGTGTTCGTCATCGAGCAGAATCGCGACGCGCAGATGCGCATGCTGCTGGTCAACGAGATGCCCGTCGATCCGGCCAAGCTGCTGTCCGTGCTGCACTACGATGGAACGCCGATCACTGCACGCTTCATCCTGGGCGAGATCGCCGAGAAGCTCGCCATGTTCAACGTCACACCGCTGCGGAAGGTTGCGCCTTGACCTACCTTGCCAAACCCCGCCTGCATCACCCCGAGCTGCCGAAGAACAAGCTCGGCTTCACACACCGCGACTACGAAGGCACCGTGTCGACGCTGTGCGCCGGCTGCGGGCACGACTCGATCTCGGGCGCGATCATCCAGGCGTTCTTCGACCTGGACATACCGCCGCACCGCGTCGCCAAGCTGTCTGGGATCGGTTGCTCGTCGAAGACGCCGACCTATTTTCTCGGCAATTCGCACGGTTTCAACAGCGTGCACGGCCGGATGCCCTCGGTGCTGACCGGCGCCAATCTCGCCAATCGTGACCTGATCTATCTCGGCGTGTCCGGCGACGGCGACTCCGCGTCGATCGGACTCGGCCAGTTCGCGCACGCCATGCGTCGCGGCGTGAATATGGTCTACATCGTCGAGAACAATGGCGTCTACGGACTCACCAAGGGACAGTTCTCCGCCACCGCCGACAAGGGTTCCAAGGCCAAGCGCGGTGCGGTCAACAACGAAGAGGCGATCGACCTGGTCATGCTGGCGCTGCAGCTCGGCGCGAGCTTCGTCGCCCGGAGCTTCTCCGGCGACAAGGAGCAACTCGTTCCCCTGATTCGCGCCGCGGTGGCCCATCAAGGTGCGGCGTTCATCGACGTCATCAGCCCCTGCGTCGCTTTCAATAATCACGCCGGATCGACCAAGAGCTACGATTTCGTGCGCGAGCATAACGACGCCGTGAACCGGCTCGACTTCATGCCGACGCGGAGCGAAATTACCACCGACTATGCGCCTGGAACCGTTCGCGAGGTCGTGCAGCACGATGGGAGTGTCCTGCGCCTGCGCAAGCTCCACGCGGACTATGATCCAGGCGCCAAGCTCGTCGCGAT